>CACZOP010000051.1 GCA_902782845.1 Oscillospiraceae bacterium
CGCGTATGTCTGTATTTCTGCTGATCCTGAAAATCATCGGCTGGGTCCTGCTTGGGCTGATCGCGCTGATCTTTTTTGCATTGGCAGTGCGGGTGCGCTTCGATATCGAATACTCCGCCGAGAACACCTCGGTGCTTCTCCGTTGGCTTTTTATAAAATTCAGGCTGTATCCCATGGCAAAAAAAGAAAAGGCGCCGAAGAAGAAAAAAGAGGAGGCGCCGAAACAGGAAGAGGAAACGCCGCCGGAGGAAGAAAAAAAGGAAGAACCGAAGCCCGCGAAAAAGAAAGATAATTTCTTAAAGACGTTTTACGAGGCGGAGGGGTTCGAGGGCGTGCTTACCATCCTGAAAAAGGCCACCGCCTATTTAAAAACCTTCGCCGGCAACCTGATCTACGGCGTTGTTGTGGATGAATTTTACCTTGATATGCGCTGCGTGAAGGGCGACGCCGCCGCCACCGCCATCTACTACGGCGAGGTCTGCACCGCGGTGTTCCCCATGCTTGCGTCCCTTGCGTCCCGCTGCAGACTGAAGAAGTATGACGTGAATATCTACCCCGATTATCTGGCGCGGTATTCCGACGCATCCTTTTTGCTGCGCTTTCATATTACACCGCTTTATTATATCGGTATCGTTCTGGCGCTGGGCATAAAAATGCTCTTCGGCGTATTGTTAAAGCTGCTCCTGCCAAAGAAGAAAAAGCAAGAGGCGCAGGAGCCTGAAATAAAAGAAATAAAATCTGTAGAAAAGAGTGAAGCACAATGAAAGAATCTGCATCCGGCATTCTCTCCACCACCATCGAAAAGGTGCGCCAGCTGGTTGACGTGAGCACCATCGTCGGCGAGCCCATCAAGCTTTCCGAAGAGATCACCGTGATCCCCGTGTCCAAGGTGACCTACGGGTTCGCGTCCGGCGGTTCCGATTTTCCGTCGAAGAACAGCAAAGAGCTCTTCGGCGGCGGCGGCGGCGCCGGCATCACCATCAACCCCGTGGCGTTTCTGATCCTCAAGGACGGCGAAGTGACGCTCAAGCACATCACCGCCAACGACAACGCCGCGGAGCGCATCGTGAATATGATCCCCGACGTGATCGACAAGGTCACCGACGTGGCGGGCAAGCTGAAATCCGGCAAAAAGGACGCCGCTCCCAAGGCGGAGGCGCCCGCGGAAGCCGCAGCCGACGCGGTCACTGAGGCGTAAGCAGCGTGGCAGGGAATGAAACCGTCCGGCTGCAGAAGCTGATCGCCGACGCGGGGCTGATGTCCCGGCGGAAAGCGGAAGAGCTGATCGCCGCAGGGAAGGTGCGCGTCAACGGCGTGACGGCCGAGATCGGGCAGAAGGTGGATCCGAAGCGCGATACCGTCACCGTCAACGGCAAAAAGCTGACGAAAAATACCGGGTACGTATACTATATGCTGCACAAGCCCCGCGGATACGTGACCACCATGAGCGACGAAATGGACCGTAAGTGCGTGGCTTCACTGCTTTCGGATATCGGGAAGCGCGTGTATCCCGTGGGCCGGTTGGACCGGGATTCCGAAGGGCTGCTGCTGGTTACCAACGACGGGCAGTTTGCCAACGCTATGACCCATCCCTCCCGCCATATCGAGAAAACCTACCGGGTGAGCGTGCGGCCGGCCGTGACCGACGAACAGATCACGGTGCTGACCTCTGCCCTGATGATCGACGGCAGAAAAACCATGCCGGCGCAGGTGCACGTGCTGCGAAGCGAAGAAGACAGATCGCTGTTGGAGATCGTGCTCTATGAAGGCCGGAACCGGCAGATCCGCCGCTTATGCGAAGAGGCGGGGCTCGAAACGCTGCGCTTAAAGCGGGTTGCCGTCGGCCAGCTGCGTCTCGGCGGCCTGAAAGTGGGAGAATTCCGCCCGCTGACCCGGGACGAGGTGGCGGCTTTGCAGCGTCAATCCGGCTGCTATTGAGGCCGGAACGCGAAGCGCCGACTGTATATGAAAATCAGACTGCTGCCGCAAAAGAAAAAACGCGGCGGCGGTCCGATGTGCATTTTTGTTTAACAGAAACTTCTCCGCAAGACAGAGGGAATCGCTTTGTTCCTGTTAAACAAAAAAGATTGTAACGCCTGCCGATTTGCCCTTCAGGCACGGCAATGGCGTATACGAAAGCGCTCTGCGCTGCGGCGCAGCCGCTTTCTTGTGCGGGCGTCGGAACCGCGTTCTGTTCCGGATGAAAACATAACAATCATATGATTTGGAGACAGGCATGATCAGAAGTATGACAGGCTACGGCAGAGCCGTGGATACCGTGGACGGCATGACCATCACGGTGGAACTCAAGAGTGTGAATCACCGCTTTTATGAGTTTTCCGCCAAGGTCTACCGGACCTACGCGTTTTTGGAAGAAAAGCTCAAGGCCCACGTCGGGCGCAGCGTCGCCCGGGGCAAGGTGGACTGCTTTGTGCAGATCGAGACCGAAGAAACCGAGGACGGGGTGGTCTCCGTCAATCATTCGCTGGCGGCGGGCTATTACAACGCGGCCCGGGAGCTCTGCGACCGCTACGGCCTCGAAATGGACAACAGCGTGGAGCTGTTGATGTCGCATCCCGATATCTTTAACGTGAAAAAAGCCCCGGCGGACGAGGAAAAGATCTGGAACGCCGTGAAAACCGTTACGGACGAAGCGCTGGACGCCTTTTTGCATATGCGGGAGACCGAGGGCGAAAAGCTGAAGGCGGACGTGCTGCGCCGCGCCGACGTGATCCTCCGGAACGTGGAGTTCATCGAAGCCCGTTCCCCGCAGACGGTGGCGGAATATAACGAAAAGCTCAAAACCCGCATCCGGGAGCTGCTGGGCGACGCTTCGGTGGACGAACAACGGCTGCTGACCGAAGCCGCCGTGTTTGCCGACAAGGTGGCGGTGGCGGAGGAGACCGTGCGCCTCAGAAGCCATCTCGATCAGCTCCGGACCTTTTTTGAGGCAACGGAGCCCATCGGCAGAAAGCTTGATTTTCTTGTGCAGGAGCTCAACCGCGAAGCGAACACCGTGGGCTCGAAGGCGCAGGACATCGGGATCGCCCGCAGGGTGATCGACATCAAGGCGGAAGTGGAAAAGATCCGCGAACAGATCCAGAACATCGAGTGATCCGGTGTTGAAACAAAAGGGGGAACGTGCGATGCAGCTTGTGAACGTCGGCTTTGGAAATCTTGTGAACGCCGAGCGGGTGATTTGTGTTGTGAGCCCCGATTCCGCGCCTGTGAAGCGCATTATGCAGCGGGCGAAGGACGAGGGAAAGCTTATCGACGTGACCCAGGGGCGCAAGACCATGTCGGTGATCTTCACCGACAGCGCCCACGTGATCCTGTCTTATCTGAAACCGGAACGTCTGTCCCCCCGGTTCGGCGGGGAGACTGCAGAAGAATAAAAAGGATTGAGAGCAGATTGAAAAACAAAGGAAGGCTGATCGTGCTGTCCGGGCCCTCCGGCTGCGGAAAAAACACGGTCTATGAGGCGCTCAAAGCGCTGGATCCCACAGTGACGCAAACGGTATCCGCTACGACCCGCGCGCCGCGCACGGGCGAAACGGACGGGATCGACTATTATTTCTTAAGCGAAGCGGGGTTCCGTGAGAAGATCGAAGCCGACGCGTTTGTGGAATACGTGCGCTACGGTGAAAACTACTACGGCACCCTGAAAAGCGAGGTGGCGCGGCTTCTGGCGGAACAGAAGACCGTGGTGCTCATCATTGAAGTGAACGGCGCAAGGAACGTCAAGCGCATTTACCCCGAAGCCACCACCATCTTTATTCTTCCGCCCTCCATGGAGGTCCTGCGGCAGCGGCTCGTCCAACGCGGGGAAACCACGGACGAAGAGACCGAGCGGCGGATCAGGATCGCCGAAACGGAGATGGAATGCCGGGATCAGTATGATTACCGGGTTGTCAACGACGATCTGGACCGATGCGTCCGGGACGTTTATCATATCATCAATAACGCGTAATACAGCAATCAGATCAAAGGAGACGAAATACAATGATCAACGTGGATTTAAAACCGATGCTCAAGGGCGGAATCAGCCGCTATTCCCTGTGCGTTGCCGTGGCGAAGCTCTCCAGAGAGCTCAACGACGAAGCGATCGAGCTGAAAGAGAAAGAAAAGATCATCACCGAGGAAAAACCGGTGAGTATGGCGGTGGACGAGATCCTGTCCGGCGAATACGAGATCAGGGAAAGCGAAGATCTCAAAAACTTTTAACAATGGATGACCTTGCATGATGGAAGAACGTTGCGGCGCGCTGATCGCGAAGGTGGGTGTGGAAAACTGCGCCTATGCCTTTGATACGCTCTTTTCCTTTTTCATCCCGCCGGAGCTGACGGACGCGGTGGTTCCCGGCCGGCGTGTGCTTGTGCCCTTCGGCAGGGGCGACCGTCTGCGGCAGGGCTTTGTGTTCGCGGTGGAGCCGGCGGAAGAAAACCGAGAAGACGCCGATCTGCAGCTGAAGCCCGTGTTCTCGGCGGCGGACGAAGCGCCGCTTCTGGACGGCGAGCTGCTGCGTCTGGCCGAAACTCTGCGGGAGCGCACCTTTTCCACCTATTTCGCCTGCGCCAAGGCCATGCTGCCAGGCGGCATGTGCCTGAAGCGGGAGCGGACCTATAAGCTCTCGCCGGAGGCGGAAACGCGGCTGTCGGGCTGTACCGAAACGGAGCGGGAGCTGGCGGCGTTTATCCGGGCGGAGAAAAAGCCCGTGAAGGAAAGCGCGCTGTGCAGGGCCTTCGGCTCAAAAACCACGGGAACGCGGCTGCGTCGGCTGGAAGCGGCGGGCGTGTTGACGGCGGGAACCGAAAGCCTGAAGATCAGCGGGGATCTGGAGCTGAAAAAGCTCCGTCTGGCCGAAAACGCGGAAGCGCTCGGGCCTTTTACCGAAAAGCAGCAGGCGGTGGTGGATTTTTTAACCGAGACCGACGCCGCCACCGGGAAGGAGATCGCCTATTACACAGGCGTTTCGGCGGACGTGCTGCGCCGCCTGACCGGAAAGGGCGTGCTGACGGAAGAAACCGAGACCGTGCAGCGCCGCCCCGAAACGGTGTATCCCGTAACGTCCTCCGGCGAACCGCGTTTGTCGGACGCGCAGATGCGGGCGTTTCGGCGGCTGTATGAAGCCTATCGCGCGCCGAAGCCCGGCGCCGCGCTGCTTTACGGCGTGACCGGCAGCGGCAAAACCAATGTTTATCTGCAGCTTATCGACCGGGTGCTGCAGGACGGCAGAGGCGTGATCGTGCTGGTGCCCGAGATCTCTTTAACGCCGCAGACCGTGGCGCTGTTCCTGCGCAGGTTCGGCGACCGTGTGGCGGTGATGCACAGCGGCCTTTCGGCAGGGGAGCGCAGAGACGAGTTCTTCCGGGTGAAGCGCGGAGAAGCAAACGTGGTGGTCGGTACCCGCAGCGCGGTATTCGCGCCGGTGAAGGATCTCGGCGCCGTGATCATCGACGAGGAGCAGGAGCACACCTATCAGTCGGAGCTCTCTCCCCGGTACGACGCGCGCACGGTGGCGCGGCTGCGGGCAAACGCCCACGGCGCCCTGCTGGTGCTGGCGTCCGCCACCCCCTCGGTGGAATCCTATGCCCGGGCGAAGGCGGGCGTTTACCGTTTGTGTACGCTGCCCGAACGCTACGGCCCCGCGGTGCTGCCTCAGGTCATCACCGTGGACATGAACGACAAAGACAACGGCAATCCCTTTTCCGCCCTCAGCGTGCGGCTGGAGCGGGAATTAAAAGAGAATCTCGAGCGGGGAGAGCAGTCCATTCTGCTTGTGAACCGCCGGGGATACAACACGTTTGTGGTGTGCAAGGAGTGCAAAACCGTGATCTCCTGCCCCCACTGCAGCATTTCGATGACCTATCACGCCGCCAACAACCGGCTGATGTGCCATTACTGCGGCTATTCCGTTCCCTACGCGGAGCGCTGCCCCGCCTGCGGCGCGGCGAACGTGCGGTACGCGGGCTTCGGGACCCAGCGGGTGGAGCAGGAGCTGCAATTCCGTTTTCCGTCCGCCCGGGTCTTGCGGATGGACGCCGACACCACCACCGCCAAAAACGCCCACCGGCTGGCGCTTTCCGCCTTCGCGGCGGGGGACTACGATATTTTGGTGGGCACGCAGATGGTGGCCAAGGGGCTTGATTTCCCCAACGTGAGCCTGGTGGGGATCATCTCCGCCGACAACGAGCTCTACAGCGGCGATTTCCGGGGGGCGGAAAAAACCTTCGACCTCATCACGCAGGTGGTGGGCAGAGCGGGCCGGGGCGAGAAAAAAGGACGCGCCGTGATCCAGACCCTCACCCCCGACAACGCGATATTGGAGCTGGCGGCACGGCAGGATTATCCCGCGTTTTTCGAGCAGGAACTGACCCTGCGCCGCGCCCTCATCTATCCGCCCTTCTGCGATCTGTGCCTGTTGAGCTTTTCGGGGACGGACCGGGCGCAAACGGAAGCCTGCGCGCTCCGGTTCCGCGACCTGCTGAAAGAAGCGGCGGAGCGGGAATACGCGAACGAGCGCCTGATCCTTCTGGGGCCGCTGGCGCATAAGGTGCCGAAGGTGAATAACCTCTACCGGCAGAAAATCATACTGAAATGCAAAAATTCCCCCGTGCTGCGGGAAATGATCGGCGGGCTGCTGCGGCGGCTGTCGGCGGAAAAAGAGTTCCGGGAGATCGGTTTCTTCGCGGTGATGAATCCCGACCGCACGGACTGACCGCCGCCTGCGGATACGGTTCTGTGATCGCAACCGGAAACATATTTATTTTGAGAAAGGAAGGAAAAACGGAGGCGCTTCCGTTTTTGCCCGGGTATAAAGAAAAATGGCGTTACGGAAAATAAGAGTGGAGGACGATCCCATTCTGCGGAAAACCAGCCGGCCGGTGGAAAAATTTGACGACAGGCTGTTTCAGCTGCTGGACGATATGAAGGACACGCTGAAAAAAGCCAACGGTCTGGGGTTGGCCGCCGTGCAGATCGGCGTGCTGCGGCGCGTGGTGATCGTGAATATCGACGAAAAATATATCGAGCTCATCAACCCCGAGATCGTGGAGAGCGAGGGCGAGCAATCCGCCGAGGAAGCGTGTCTTTCGCTGCCGCACAAGGCGGGGAAGACCATTCGCCCCATGACGGTAAAGGTCCGCGCCCAGAACCGCGACGGCAACTGGTGTATGTATAAGGGCACCGAGCTGCAGGCCCGCTGCTTCTGCCACGAACTGGACCATCTGGACGGCAAGCTCTATCCCGACCGCCTCGCCCCCGGCGAAAAGGTCTTTTTGGTGGAGGACTGAGCGGCCATGGGAACGAAAAGCGTTGTGTTTATGGGAACGCCCGATTTTGCCGTTCCCGCGCTGCAGGCGCTGATCGAAGCGCCGGACTACGAAGTAAAGCTCGCGGTCTCGCAAACCGATAAACCGCAGGGCAGGAAGCAGGTCCTCACCGCCCCGCCCGTGAAGCAGCTCGCTTTGCAGAACGGGATCGAAGTGTTCCAGCCCAAAACCCTGAAAACGCCCGAGGCGGCCGAAAAAATCGCCGCCCTGCAGCCCGATTTCATCGTGGTGGCGGCCTACGGCAAGATCCTGCCGCAAACGGTGCTGGATATCCCGCGCTTCGGCTGCGTGAACCTCCACGGCTCGCTCTTGCCGAAATACCGCGGCGCCGCCCCCATCCAGTGGTGCGTGCTGAACGGCGAAAAAGAGACCGGCGTGACCACCATGCTGATGGACGCGGGGCTCGATACCGGCGATATCCTTTATGTGGAAAAAACGCCCGTGGGCGAGAACGAAACGGCAGGGGAGCTGTTCGACAGGCTGGCCGCCCTTTGTCCGGCGCTGCTGCTGAGAACGCTGGACGACCTTGCCGAAGGCAAAATCACGCCCGTAAAACAAAACGAAGCCGAAGCGACCTACGTTTCGGTGCTGAACAAAGAAATGGCGGTCCTCGACTGGACGCTGCCCGCCGCCGCGATCCATAACCGGGTGCGGGGGCTGAATCCCTGGCCTGCGGCAAAAACCGCGCTGGAGGGCAAGGGGCTGAAGATCCATGCCGGGCGCGCCGTGCCGGATAAGATTTCCGCGGCGCCCGGAACCGTTTTTGTGAAAAACGACAGGCTCCTCGTTGCCTGCGGCGAAGCAACCGTTTATGAAGTAACCGAGCTGCAGCTGGAGGGCGCGAAACGGATGTCCGCAAAAGATTTCCTGCGCGGCCACGGGATCGACGGCAGGCGTCTCGGCGCGTAAGCCGCTCCCGGCGCCGGGCGGCGGCAGATCCGTTTCAAGCCGGAAGCGCTTCGGAAAGCATCCGTTTTTCATCTGATTTTTCATGCAATCAATCCACCGAAGGAGGTGCTGAAAATGTATTTCGATATGTCTTATCTCCTGTTCGTCGTGCCCGCTCTGATCCTTTCGATCATTGCGCAGATCGGCGTCAAGCGCGCCTACAAGACCATGTCGCGGCAGTATTCCATGAGCGGGCTTACCGGCGCCATGGCGGCGCAGTCCGTTTTGCGTTACTACGGGATCACGGACGTGCGCATCGAACAGGTGAGCGGCAAGCTGACAGATCATTACGATCCCCGCGCCAACGTTATCCGCCTTTCGGAGGGCGTGTACGGTTCCAATTCCATCGCGGCGATCGGGATCGCCTGCCACGAGGCGGGGCATGCCGCGCAGTATGCCGAAAGCTATACGCCCATCAAGGTGCGTAATTCCATTTTGCCGGTGACAAGAATCGGTTCGTATCTCGGCATCCCCCTGGCGCTGATCGGATACTGGATCCCGATGCTGGATTTCCTGATCCCGGTCGGCCTGCTTTTGTATTCGTTTATCATGCTTTTCCAGCTTGTAACGCTGCCGGTGGAATTCAACGCCAGCCGCCGGGCGATCACGGTGATCGGCGAAACGGGGCTGCTCAGGAGCGAGGAAGAGCTCAAGGGCGCAAAAAAGGTGCTGCGCGCCGCCGCCATGACGTACGTGGCTTCGTTGGCTGTGACCTTCGCAAACCTCTTGCGGTTCCTGCTGATCTTTTCCCGTCGCCGCAGATGAGCAAGTCCGCGCGGCAGATCTCCGCGGAGATCCTGCAGAAAATGGAAGCGAGGGGCGCTTATTCCAATCTGTCGCTGGCGGCGGCGTTGAAAAAAGATCCGCCTGCCGACCCGCGGGACGCCGCGCTCACGTCGTTGCTGGTTTACGGCGTCACGGAACGGAAGCTGACGCTGGATTATAATCTGCGGCTGTATCTGAAGCAACCGCTGAAAAAGCTGCCGCCGCCGGTGCTGCAGGCGCTCAGGCTCGGGGCGTATCAGATTTTTTACGCCGAAAAGATCCCCGTGAGCGCCGCGGTAAACGAGAGCGTGAAGCTGGTGCGTTCCGGCGGGTTTTCCTATGCTGCGGGGCTTGTGAACGCGGTGCTGCGTAAGCTTGCCGCCGCCGGGATCCGGTATCCCGCGCGGGAAAACGAAGCTGAATATCTGTCTGTCCGCTATTCCGCGCCGGAGCCGCTTATCAGGCGTTTTTGCGGCGTATACGGCGCCGAAACAACAGAAAACATCTTTGCCGCGTTTTTTGAAAAGCGGCCGGTGTATATCCGTTTGAATTCCCTGAAGGCGACGGCGGAAGAATTACGCGCGTCGCTGGAAAAGGACGGCGTAAAACCGGTGGAAACGGAACTTCCGGGCGCGTTCATCCTTGAACACAGCGGCGATATTTCGCAGCTTTCGGCTTTCCGTGAGGGCTGGTTCTACGTGCAGGATCTTTCTTCGCAGCGCTGCGCATCCGTGCTGGGCGCGCTGCCCGGCGAAACGGTGGCGGACTGCTGCGCCGCCCCCGGCGGAAAGAGCTTTGCCGCCGCCATCCGGATGCAAAACAAAGGGCGGCTGATCGCCTGCGACCTCCATCCCCATAAAACCGATCTGATCGAAGCCGGCGCTGCCCGTCTGGGGATCACCTGCCTCGAAACCGTGTGCGGCGACGCCCGCCGCCTGCCGGCGCTGCTGCAAAACGGCGGCCTTCCTTTTGCGGCGGACAGAGTGCTCTGCGACGTGCCCTGTTCGGGATTCGGCATCCTCGGAAGAAAACCGGAGATCCGTTATAAAAGCCCGGAAGACGTCGCCGGACTCCCGGCGCTGCAATATGAGATCCTTTCCGCCTGCGCCGGGATGGTAAAGCCCGGCGGCGTTCTGCAGTATTCCACCTGCACCCTTCTGCCCGAAGAAAACGGGGAAGTCTGCGACAGGTTCCTTGCGGAGCATCCGGATTTTTGTCCGGCGGAGGACGACGCTTACCGGGCGATATGCGGCGGAGAACGGTTTTCGCTGATCCTTCCGGCCGCGGGAGGCGGCGACGGCTTTTTTATCGCAAAAATGATAAGGAAAAACTGATCTATGAAAGCAGATATCGCGTCTTTGACGCTACCGGAGCTCACCGAGGCGGTCACGGCGCTGGGGCTCCCGAAATACCGCGCCTCGCAGATCTTCCGGTGGCTGCATAAGGCGGGGGTAAGGGATTTTGACGAGATGACCGATCTGCCTTTGAAACTGCGGGCGGATTTGAGTAACAATTTTGTCATTTTTTCATGTGATATTGAAAAAAAACTCTGTTCCGAGTATGATAATACAGTAAAATATCTTTACCGTCTGCACGACGGCGAGCGGATCGAATCCGTGGTGATGCAATATAAATACGGCTACACCGTCTGCGTTTCTTCCCAGGTGGGCTGCCGGATGGGCTGCCGCTTCTGCGCCTCCACGCTGGAGGGCGTGGTACGGAACCTCACGCCGTCGGAGATCCTCGCGCAGATCTACACGGCGGAGCGGGACCTGGGGATCCGGGTCTCTCACGTGGTGATGATGGGCATGGGGGAGCCGCTGGATAATTACGACAACGTTCTGCGGTTTTTAAGGCTGATTGCAGACCCGGATGGTAAGAATATCAGCATGCGGCATATCTCTTTATCCACCTGTGGCGTGGTGCCTAAGATCTACGCGCTGATGGAGGAGGATCTGCAGCTCACGCTTTCGGTTTCACTGCACGCTCCGACGGACGAGATCCGACGGGCCATGATGCCGGTGGCGAAAAAGTGGGACCTGAAGGCGCTCACCGACGCCTGCCGGGCCTACACCGAAAGAACCTCCCGCCGCATTTCTTTTGAATACGCGCTGGTGCGGGGCGTGAACGATTCGCCCGCCTGCGCCGAAACGCTGGCAAAGCTCCTGCGGGGAATGCTCTGCCACGTGAATCTGATCCCGGTGAACGAGGTGGCCGAAACCGGCTGCAAAGAAAGCGCGCCCGAAACCGTGCGGCGCTTCGCGGAGATACTCAGCGGAAAAGGCTTTGCCGTCACCGTCCGCCGCAAGCTCGGCGCGGATATCAACGCCGCCTGCGGGCAGCTGCGGCGGGGCGCGGCAAAAAACGATACGTTCAGCGCGGACATCGGACCCGCGCAAGAGGAAAAACAGTGAAATACGCATTCAGAACAGACAAAGGAAAAAAGAGAGAGACCAATCAGGACTCATGCATCGCGTTTTGCCCCGAGGAAAACGTCTGCTTTGCCGTGGTCTGCGACGGTATGGGCGGCGGCAACGCCGGGGACGTGGCGTCGCTTCTGGCTGTGAATACGATCTACGAAAGAGTGAAATCCTCCTGGCGAAAGGGGATGTCGGCGGATTCCGTGAAAAATCTGCTTCTGACCTCCATCTCCGCGGCAAATATCTGCGTGTATGACGCCGCGACGGCGCAGAAGGAGCTTTTCGGCATGGGGACCACCGTGGTGGCCGCCGTGCTGATGGCGGATCACCTGATCGTCGCCCACGCGGGCGACAGCCGGGCGTATCTGAGCACCGACGAGGGCCTCAGACTGCTCACGCGCGACCATTCCGTCGTGCAGGCGATGGTAGACGCCGGCGAGATCTCCGCCGCGGAGGCGAAGGGGCACCCGCAGCGCAACTACATCACCCGCGCGCTGGGGGTGGACGAGCATATCGACGTGGATTTTACCGACTTCAGCATCCGTCCGGGCGAAAAGGTTCTGCTCTGTTCCGACGGGCTGTCGAATTACGTGTCGGAGGAACAGATCGACGTACTTCTGCACACTTCCCCCGAGGATTTCATTCCCAAGCGACTGATCGACGCGGCGAACGATAACGGCGGCGGCGACAATATTACCGCTGTTGTTATCATCAGCCAATAGGGAGGTGCGCCGGATGGACAATTATCTTGGACAGATCATCGGCAACCGCTACGAGGTACAGGATATCATCGGAATCGGCGGTATGTCCGTGGTATATAAGGCGTACGACCGGGTGGACGACCGCGTGGTGGCGGTCAAGATCCTGAAGGACGAATTCCTTGCGAACGAGGAATTCCGTCTGCGCTTTAAAAACGAGAGCAAGGCGATCGCGGTGCTCTCGCATCCCAATATCGTGAAGGTCTACGACGTCAGCTTCGGCGAGACGCTGCAGTACCTTGTGATGGAATACGTGGAGGGGATCACCCTCAAGGAATATATCGAGCGGCAGGGGAAGCTGGAGATCCGCGAGGCGGTGCACTTCGTGGTGCAGATCCTGCGCGCGCTGCAGCACGCCCACGACAAGGGCATCGTTCACAGGGACATAAAGCCTCAGAATATCATGCTGCTGCCCAACGCCACCATCAAAGTGGCGGATTTCGGCATCGCGCGGTTCTCCCGGGCGGAATCCCGCAACATCAACGAGACCTCCGCCATCGGCTCCGTGCACTATATCAGCCCCGAGCAGGCAAGGGGAGAATACACCGACGGCCGCGCGGATATCTATTCCGTGGGCGTGGTGCTCTATGAAATGCTCACCGGCCAGCTGCCCTTTGAATCCGAAAACGATATTTCGGTGGCCATCATGCAGATGCAGGACGAAGCGGTGCATCCCAGAGAACTGAACCCCGCCATCCCCATCGGGCTGGAACAGATCGTGCTGCGGGCCATGCAGAAGGATCCCGCCGACCGGTATCAGTCCGCCGCGGAGTTCCTGCTGGATCTGGATGAATTCAAGCGGGACCCGCAGATCGTGTTCGACTACGGCTATTTTATCGACCAGTCGCCCACCCGTTATCTGGACGCGCAGATCCTTGCCTCCGCCTCAAACGAGCAGCCGGTGCGGATCATGGACGAGTTTGAAGACGACGACGGTGAAACCTACGACTTCCGCATGCCGGAGGACTACGACGATGCGGATCCTTCCGCCGACGCTTACGCTGACGGGGAGGACGACGGGGACGAGGAAGACGAACAGACCGAAGAGGAGCGGGAAGACGAGGAAGAAAAGCGCAATATGCTTCGTATCCTCATCAAGATCGCCATCGTGTTCGTCGCCGTGGTGGTGCTGATCTTTCTGATCGCCTTCGGCAAACAGTTCTACAGTCTGCTCACCGGGCGGACCGCTCCCTCCGCCGCCGGGTTTTTCGAGAGCCTGGATCTGTTCGGCTGGTTCACGCAGGAAAAGATCGAGGTCCCCAATTTTATCAACATGAAATACGACGAAGCGTTGGAGAAATATCCGGAGCTTTCCATTGAAAATCCGCCGCAGTATGTGTTCAATCCCAACTTTGAGCCCGGCGTGATCTTTGAGCAGGATCCGGACGCCGGCGTGAAAATCAAAAAGAACGCCGTGATCCGGCTCACCGTCGCCAGCAACAGCGAAAACGTCAAGATCGAAGACGTGGTGGGGATGAACTACGTGGAGGCGGAAGCGGCGCTTAAGGCGCTGGGCTTCAACGTGGAGCTTGTGCCCACCGAGAGCGATTCGGTGGAAGGGGATCTTGTGATCTCCACCAAACCCAGTCCCAACACCTATCTTGCCTATCAGGGCACGGTGATCGTGTATTATTCCACCATGGCGCAGAAGAAAAACGTTTCGGTGCCGAACGTGGTGGGAGACCAGCTTTCGGTGGCGCGGCAGAAGATCTCCGCCGCCGGGATGACAGTGGGCTCCATTACCTACGGCGCCAGCTCGCCCGCGCTCAAAGACTACGTGATCGGGCAGGATCCCGACCCCGACAGCGAAGCGGAAGAAGGCGCCGCCGTGAACCTGATCATCGGCAACGGGATCCCCTCAAACGCCACAGCCACCTTTACCATCTACCTGCCCAACGATAAAACCGCGGGCAAGGGGACGCTCAAAACGATGCTGAACGACAACGCCTACGATATGATCAGCGACGTGAAGCTCGACGGCAGCTCCTATTCCCTGAGCTTTACCGGCAGCGGCGAAAACAACAGCTTCAAGATCTATGTGGATTCCACGCTGATCTACAGCGGAAAAATCGACTTTACCACCGAGCCGCCCAAGGTATCGGAATTGACGCCTTATACCTATTCCAACAAGGAGACCGTGCCCGACGTGGTCGGCATGAGCCAGAGCGAGGCGGTGGAGCGGCTGAAGAACTTCGGCTTTGCCAACGTAAAGATCGAAACGCAATCCAGCGATACGGTGTTCTCGGGCGTTGTGATCTCACAGTCGCCTGCGAGCAGCAGCAGCTCGCAGTATCAGACCTCCACCGTGATCACACTCACGGTCAGCGAGGGTCCCGGTCCCGTGTCTTCCGCGGACAACACCGACGCCGTGCAGGGAATGGACGAGGCCGACAGCGAGATCGCGGAATAAGCGCCGGAGCAGACTATGGAAAACAAAGAGCAAAACGGAATGATCGTGCAATCCATCAGCGGCTTTTACTATGTGGAAGCCGCTGATTCGGTTATATACGAATGCAGGGCCAAGGGGAGCTTCCGCAAAGAAAAACTGTCCCCCGTGACGGGGGACGGCGTTACGTTTGTGCCGGACGGCGACAAGGGCTTTATCACAAAGGTGGAGCCTCGGAAAAATCTTTTCGTCCGCCCGCCTGTGGCGAATATCGACCGCCTTTTCATCGTTTCATCGGTGGACCGCCCGAAGCCCAACCTGTTTGTGATCGATAAGCTCACCGCCTTCTGTTTCTATCGGGGCGTGGAGCCCGTGGTGGTGTTTTCCAAGGCGGATCTGGGCGACGCCGACAGCTTCGTCTCCATCTACCGGCAGGCCGGGATCGACGCCTTTGCCTGCTCCGCCGTGTGCGGCGAGGGTCTTGCGCCCTTCGCGGAACGGATCGAAGGGAAGCTCTGCGCCTTCACCGGCAACTCGGGCGTTGGAAAGTCCAGCATCCTAAACGCCCTGATCCCTTCGCTTTCTCTGCCCACCAACGAGATCAGCGATAAGCTGGGGCGCGGACGGCACACCACCCGCAGCGTGTCGCTTTATCCGTATGCCGGCGGTTACGTGGCCGATACCCCCGGTTTTTCTTCCTTTGAATTTGAAAACGGAAGAGAAAAGATCGAAAAATCCGCGCTGGCGGACTGCTTCCCGGAATTCGCGCCCTTTGCCGGGCGCTGCCGCTTTTCACCATCCTGCGCCCACCGCAACGACCGGGGCTGCGCCGTGCGGGAGGCCGTTTCGTCCGGAAAGATCCCCGAAGAGCGCTACCGCAGCTATTGCCGGATGCACGACGAGGTGAAGGATCTGCCGGAGTGGAAATAATCAATGAAATCTCACCGCGCGGCGGTGAGGTGAAATCTGCCTTGCGGCAGGTGAAATATTTGCCTTTTCGGCAAATGTGAAATATTCGCCGCGTTGCGCCGAATGTTTCGGAACTGCGTTGCAATCCTATTCCTGCCGGAGCATTTGGGTAATATGCTTGAAAACCCCGGCTTTTCCTGCGGCAGCAATATGATCCAAGGGCGTAAGCCCTTCCGACACATTGACCGTGAAACGGGCAATATTTCACTTTTCCGTGGAACGGAAAAATTTCACACGGCGTCAGCCGTATTTCACATTGCCGTTTTACGGCAATATTTCATTATTATGAATTTGCCCAGACAAATTCATAATCCGCTCCGCACGCTTCCCCCATCCCCGCGTATAATATACCAAGGTGAAATCATATCTATATTTTACCGAGGAATTGCTGCATCAACGAAAGAGCGCAACGTCCTTCAGTTCATGCTGAGGAGGGAAACGTAATGAAACGGCGGAATCCGGCGCGGGGATTTGCGGTGACGGCGTTCGGCGCGGGCCTGTTCCTTGCCTACTGCTTCCCCGGAAAATTCATCATCATCACGCTGGCGGTTTTGCTCGTTGCTGCGGGTGTTTGTATCATCAGGATCGGATAAACGACCATTCTATGACTGCGGGGTGAAACGGAATGAAAATCGTGGTGTGGAACAGTCCGAGGCTGCTGCGGCCCGTATTGAAGCTGCTGTTCAGAGAAAAGGCGGA
>CACZOP010000052.1 GCA_902782845.1 Oscillospiraceae bacterium
CCGCAGCAGGGGCAGGGCGTAATCCTGCACGCTCCAGCCGCCCATGTGCGCCGCCACCACCGTCAGCCGCGGGAACATATCCATGATCTTTTTGATCCGCGCCGGATGGGAGAAGGGGTGGCGGGGGTCGCCCGCGTGGAGATACAGGGGCATGCGGCCCTGCATATAATCATACAGAGGCAGCAGCCGCGGGTCGTCCGCGTTGCACTGCTGCATGTCGGGATGCAGCTTCACGCCGATATGTCCCGCTCGGAACAGCGATTCCGCCAGAGCGGGCAGATCCTCGTCCGCCGGATGCACCGTGCCGAAGGGAATGAAGCGCGGATCCGCTTTTGAAAGCGACAGCACGAACTCGTTGACCGCTTTTGTGTTTTTCGGAGACATGGAAACCGGCAGCAGCAGCGTTTTTTCGATGCCGAACGCGTTGTCCAGCGCCAGTTTTTCCTCCGGCGTGCCCACGTTGCCGCTTCGGATATCGTAAAAGTCGCAGATGCTTTGCGTCGCCTTCAGCGCGATGGCGGCGGGGTATACGTGCGCGTGGAAATCAATGAGTCTCATGGCGTCTGCCTCCCGAAAAAGCCGGGACCCGTCGGGTCACGCGGCTTGCGTTGTGTGTTCCTTATTTAAGAAAACCGTCGATGATCACTTCTTCCGCCTCTTCCTCCGTCATGCCGAAGGTCATCAGTTTTAAGAGCTGTTCGTTGTTGATCCTGCCGATGGCGGCTTCGTGGATGATATTGGCGTCGGGATGGTTTGCGGCGATCTCGGGGATGGAGCGGATCTTCGCCGCGTCCATAATGATGGAGTCGCACTGGATGTGGGCGTGGCAGGCGGCGTTCCCCACCGCCACGGGATTGAACACCTGCGCGGATGCGTCTTTTGCCACGGAGCGCGAAACGATCTGCGCCGATGCGCCGTCGCCGTTCAATTCCACCTTCATATCCGAACGGGCGGTCTGGTTTCCGTGGGTCATCAGCCGTTCCGTCACCTGATATTTCGCGCCGGCGTCAAGAAAAGCGTCGGTTCTGCGTTCGGTGGAGTCCACCCCGCGGATCTGCACGGTTTCCATTTCGCACAGGGAGTTTTCGCCGATGTGGACCTCCGTTACGGGGTTCAGCACCCTGGCGCCTGTGCCTTCGCCCTCGCCGTAGTGCTTTTCCACGTATTTCACGTGGGCGTCTCTGCCGATGAAAAAGCGGTGGATGCCGTCGTGCCTGCTTTCGTGGCAGCCGCTGTTGTGGATGCCGCAGCCGGCGATGATGGTCACGTCCGCCCCGTCGCCGATATAAAAGTCGTTATATACCTTATCGTTCACGCCTGTTTCGGTGATGATCACCGGGATAAACACCGTCTCGCCCTTCACCCCGGGCAGGATGCGGATATCAATGCCCGGCTTGTCTGTTTTTGTTTCGATCTGCACCTTCTCGGTGCTGCGCCGTTCCACTCCCGCGCCGTTTTTGCGGATGTTATAGGCGGAGGCGGCGGGCTTATACGAAAAATCGGAGATGGTTTCCAGCAGATTCTTGTCGGTAATGCTTAGCATGCTTATTTCTCCCCTCTCATTTCGCAGCGGCGGTCGAATTCCCCCATCAGCGAGGGGAGGATCTCCTCCTTCGGTCCCTGCTTCCGGATCCTGCCGCCGGCGACCACCGCGATCTCGTCCGCCAGCTGCATAATGCGCTCCTGATGGGAGATCAGGATCACGCTCTCGTTTCTCGAGGCGGCGATGCTCTTAAAGCTCTTGACCAGCATCGAAAAGCTCCACAGGTCGATGCCCGCCTCCGGCTCGTCGTAAATGGCAAGCCCCAGATCCCGCGCCATCAGCGACGCGATCTCAATGCGCTTCACTTCGCCGCCCGAAAGGCTCGCGTCCACCTCCCGGTTCAAGTAGTCCATGGAGCATAAGCCCACCCGGGTGAGATACTGGCAGCATTCGTCCTCCGGCAGCTCGCTGCCGTGGGCAAGGCTTAAAAGCCTTCGCACCGTGAGTCCCTTAAAGCGGGGCGGCTGCTGGAAGGCGTAGCCGATGCCGAGCCTCGCCCGCTCGGTGATCGAAAGCGCGGTGATATCCGTTCCGTTGTAAATGATGGAGCCGGCGGTGGGGCGCTCGATGCCCATAATCAGCCGGGCGAGGGTGGATTTGCCTCCGCCGTTGGGCCCGGTGATGACCAGAAATTTCCCGTCCTCCACCCGCAGGCTCACGTCTTCGATGATTTCGAGGTCCTTGTTCCCGGCTTCATCCGGTACCCGGAACCCCACGTGTTTCAATTCAAGCATGTTCTGTTCTCCTGTTCTGCGATGGATCGGTGGTTCAGAATTCCGCTTTCACGGCGCAGGGGCCTTTCCCCGCGTACACCTGTAAAAGGTAAGCGCCGTTTTTCTCATCCAACCGATATTTTTTTGTAGAAAAAATCTTCTTCGGTTTCCGCGGCAGGTAAACGAGCGTGGGAGCCTTCACCGCCGGGTCGCCCGTGTAAGTGAGGTCGAAGCAGTTTCGCTCCCGGTCGTAGCCGTAGCGCTTGATCTCGCCCGCCACCGCTACGGGGCAGGGCCGGGATAAGATCTCCATGATGCGGCTGCCCTCGATCTCGGGGAACCAGTGCCAGTAGGTCTGGCTCCAGCCGTTGGAATCAAATCCGTCGATCAGGTGCTCCAGCGCCGGATACCGCTCGCCGCCGGGGACCATGCCGCCCCATTCGCCCACGATCACCGGCGCGTTCAGCCGCTTCTGCAGCCGCCTGTGCTCGTTAAAGATAAAGTCCACCCGCTTTGTGCTGGCTTCGTTCGTCAGGGGCGTGTCCACCGTAATATCATAGCCGTGGGGAGCGAACGCGAAAAGCGGGTCGGGACTGCCCGCGGCGGTTTTGATCCGTTCCGCCGCGCAGGGGATCCCCATGTTCGAAAAATAGGAATTCTCGGCGAGCACGATCGTTTCCGGCGCCGCGCTGCGGATCGCTTCTGCCGCCGCCTGCAGAAAAGGCTGATACGCGTCTTTGTCAAAACGCCTTAAAAGAGGCTCCGCCGCGCTTATAATGCTGCGGTATACCACCGGGTCGTCCGCCGCAGAGAGCATCTTCATCATGTCCCCGGCGCCTGCGGCCTTCAACATGCCGCGCCGGTCCACTCTTTTGCTGAGAAGCAGGGTCAGCACGCCGTTCTTCACCAGCGTGCGGAAGATCTTCCCGCCTGCGGTGCCGGGATAGGGCTCGTTCAGCACGTCGTAGGCCATGATGTTGCCGCAGTCGCCGAGAAAGCGCGCTGTGTGGGCGAGCATGTCGCAGTAGCGGTCCCGGAGCCCCCGGCCTGCCACGGGCTTGTTTTTCCAGAAGGCGTCGAAGGAGGTCTGCACGCTGCGGCTCAGAAAATAGCCTTCCGCCCAGATCAGCTTCGCTTTTCGCCATTCCTTCGGTTTTCTGCACGCCCAGCGGGGCGCGCCGTCGCCGCAGTAGCAATATGCGCTGAACAGATCCTGATGAAAGTCGATATACACGTAAACGCCGTGTTTTTCGCACAGGCGGACCGTTTCTTTCACCCCGGAGAGATACGCTTCGTTATACGCGCCCATTTCCGGTTCCACGCCGGCCCAGGTAAGCCCCAGCCGGATCAGATTGATCCCCCGGCGGGTAAGGTCCGAAAGCACAGCGTCGGTCAGCGGCGTCTGGTAGCGGATCACGCCGTCCCCGTCCGCTTCGCAGCCCTTATACACAAAGTTAAAGCCGTTGAAAATACGGGTCCTCCCTTTTTCGTCGATGAATCCGGTTCCTTTTGTTGCGATTTTCAGCATCTGCGCCGCCTCCTTTATCTGTATCTCACATCATCATATCAAAGTTTTTGCGTGAAATCAACAGAAAATCCGCCTTTCGCTAAAAAATCACTTGTTTTTTTATTGTCTATTGCTTATAATGATAAACAGAAAAATATCAAATTGTATAATTAGGAAGGGTGGTCCTGAATGGGCAAAAAAATCGTCGTCGCGGGCGCCGGGCACGGCGGGCTGATCGCGGCATATTATCTGGCGGCCGCCGGATACGACGTGACGGTTTACGAAAAAAAAGCGGAAGGAACGCTGGGCTACGACCAGTATGATTCCGTCCATCTCGACGGCTTTGAGCTGGCGGGGATCCCCGTGCCGGAGGAATACCGCGTAAAGCGCACGCCGCTCTCGTTTATCCTGCCGGGGCTGGAGCTGTCCCCCATCACGCAGGGTGTGTCGGAGGATTCCTACAACGTGGAGATCGACCGCAGGGCGCTTTGTACCATTCTGCTCGGTCTTGCAAAGGAAGCCGGCGCAAGGATCGAATACAACACCAAGGTGCGCGGCCCCGTGATGCTGGGCAGCCGCGTGGCGGGCGTTGAAACCGACAGGGGCGTTGTCTACGCCGATCTGGTGATCGACGCGGCGGGGCTTTATTCCCCCGTGCGCTCCCAGCTGCCGGACTATCTGCTGATCGACAAAGAGGCGGGAGAGGGCAACGTCCTTTCGGCCTACCGGGGCTATTTCGACCGGATAGAGGGCATCGAAGCGCCTGAGCTCAGATATCAGGTCTATCTTCTCCCGGGCAGCGACTGCGGCCTGATGTGGGTCATCACCCACGAAGATCACGCGGACGTGCTGATCGGCAAATTCCGTCCGCTGGAGGAAGCGGAGATCGAACAGGGGCTCAAAACGCTGCGCGAGCTGAATCCCCACCTCGGAAATAACCTGCTGCGGGGCGGCAAGGTGATGAAGATCCCCGTGCGGCAGCCCATGGGCATGCTGGTGGCGGACGGTTACGCCGCCGTTGGCGATTCCGCCTTTATGACCATCCCCATCAAGGGATCCGGCATCGGTTATTCCATGCGCGCCGGGAAGCTGCTGGCGGACTGTGTGCAGGCGGATAAAAACGGCTGCTATACCCGCGATACCCTGTGGAAATATCAGTGCGACTTTTTTGATAATATCGGCTTCGACGCCGGGACGCTGGCCATCATCAAAAGCGCTTTGCCGAAGGTGTCGAGGGAGGACATCGAATATCTGATTCGTGAAAACATCCTCTCGCCCGAGCTGCTGCAGAAATTCGGCAACGAGGAGGGCATGGCAAAAATCATCTCCTCCATGGGCTTCGGCGGTCTGCGGGACATGACCAAAAAGATCGTCGGCCACCAGAATCTGCGCAAGCTGATTCTCTCCAGCGGCAAGGCCGTTGCGAAATACGCCATAGTGCGGCAGGGCTTAAAGGCGAAGTATGAGCCGAAAACCGCCGAAAAATGGACGCGGAGCTATAATAAATTCTACGACAGCCTGAATTCCGGCGCGGAAGACGCGGACGAAAAACCGGAAGAAAAACAAGACGAGGAAGCATGAGATCAACGCGCAACAAAACGCTGGACCTGCCGCTGGACGCCTGCCGGGCGGAGCTGAAAAAATGCCTTTTCCCGGAGGCTGCGCTTTCCGAAGCCGAAACGGCCGACCGGGTGCTCTGCGGCGATTTTTTCTCCGTCGCGCCGCTTCTGCCCGAAAAAAGCTACGGGCTGGCGATCGTCGACCCGCCCTATAACCTGCGGAAGGATTACGGCGGCGAGGTGTTCCGGAAGCGGGACCGCGCCGCTTATACGGATTTTACCCGCCGTTGGCTGAGGGAAGTCCGCCGCCTTTTGCGGGACGACGGCTCCCTTTACGTTTGCTGCGACTGGAAAAGCGGCGTGCTGATCGCCCCCTTGCTGGAGGAATTCTTCACCGTCCGTTCCCGCATCACCTGGGCGCGGGAAAAGGGCAGGGGCGCCGCGAAAAACTGGAAAAACTCCATGGAGGATATCTGGTTCTGCACCGTGGGGGACGATTATTATTTCGATCTGGACGCGGTGAAGCTCCGCCGGAAGGTCAAAGCGCCCTATATGAAAGACGGGGAACCCAAGGATTGGGAAAAAACGCCGGAGGGCAACTTCCGCAGCACCTGCCCCTCGAATTTCTGGGACGACGTCACCGTGCCCTTCTGGAGCATGGCGGAAAACACCGCGCACCCCACCCAGAAGCCCGAAAAACTGATGGCAAAGCTGATTCTGGCCAGCGCCGCGCCGGGGGAGCGGATTTTGGATCCCTTTGCGGGGGCGGGGACCGTGGCGGTGACCGCCAAAAAGCTGGGGCGTCATTTCACCGCGGTGGAAAAAAACGAGCAGTACTGCGCCTGGACGCAGATCCGCCTTTCCCGCGCGGAGACCGACCGCCGGATTCAGGGGTATGAAGACGGCGTGTTTTATAAAAAATAAAGTTAACGCCAAAGCCATAACGGATCTGGTGGAAGAACAGCCTTTTATCAAAGGAGGAAACAAGCATGGTCAATTTTTTCAATCGGCTCATCGCGCTTCTTCTGGCGTTTTTGCTGCCATTAGGTGTGAAGCTAAACCTTTCAAGGAACTATGACTCTTACCGCGCGGTTATTCCGCAGGGCGGCGTCCGTACGGAAGACAAAGACCTGTTTTACGATTTCGCCTGGCCCACCGAGAAGCTCAAGCCCACGGATAATCTGGGGCTGGATAAAGATTTTACCGTGTGCATGGCGAAAAACGAGACCGAGGGCTGCCAGTTGGCGGTCCGCTCCGACAAAGCCGGCAAAGGCTTCATGTTGCAGGTTGCCCCGGCCAAAAACGCGGTAGGGGATACGCTTTCGGTTTCGGTATGGAAAGAGGCATATCTGGATATCGAGGGCAAGGGCGATATTTTCTCCGGCGAATTTCCCGATCCGCTGATCCCTTACGACGGCGGCATCGTCACGTTGGAGAAAAACCGCGCGCAGACTTTTTATATGGAATTCTGCGCCCCCTCAAACGCCCCGGCGGGCGACTACGTTTCCTCCGTTTCGCTTTGCAATGAAAACGGAGAGCTTATAAAAAGCACAAAGATCATCGTGACCGTTTGGGATTTTGCTCTGCCGGATGCGAGCGCAAGCGCTTCCGCTGTCGGGCTGAACGGTTCCATCTTCCCGCAGGGAGCGGGGCTCCCGTCAAACTGGTACGGCACGAACACGTGGCTGACCTTTTACGACGGCAGCGTTACTTTGACGCCGGAGCAGGAAGCGGTTTACAAAAACTATTACGACTGCCTGCTGGAGCATAAGCTCTGCGCGTTCTTCCTGCCCTACGATTTGTTGGACCCGCGGGCAGAGGAATATATGAACGATCCGCGCGTGACTGCGTTCTGCATCCCGTATCCAAAAGACGACGATGAAAAGCTTGTTGCATACTATGAAAAGGTAACGTCCAACCCGCTGTGGGAAAACAAAGCGTATTTTTACCCGGTGGACGAACCTTTCGACGCAGACCGGATGGAGAATTTTGACGCCATCGTGGAACGGCTTGGGCGACTTTGCCCCGGCTGCCACATGGTGGTCCCCTTTGGCGATTATGAAGTAACGGACCACAGCGGACGACTGCGCACAGCCACGGAGATTGAAGAAAACACGGTGGATATCCTCTGCCCCATCTCCGACTATGTGAACGAGATTCGCCCGTGGATCAATAAGCGCGTTTCTGCCGGCGACCGTCTGTGGTGGTACGTCTGCTGCGGACCTTCCGACGGCAGCGGGCACTGCAATCTCTTTACCTATCAGAACGGCTTAAAGCACCGCATCCTCTTCTGGCAGCAGCGTATGCAGAACGCAGAGGGCTTCCTTTATTATGAGACCTGCAACTGGGGCTTTGCGGGCGACCCGTGGACGAATCCCATCACCTATGGCGCGGCGACCGATACAGACGAAGCGGGCGACGGTTTGCTGCTTTACCCCGGCAATCAGATCGGCACCACCGATCCGGTGCAGTCGTTGCGGCTGAAAAGCGTGCGGGATGGCATGGAGGATTTCGATCTGCTGACCCTTGCAAAAAAATCGTTGGGTGAAAAAGAGACCGAACGGCTGATCCGCTGCGTCACCCCGGGCATGACGGTGTACACAGACGACCCCGCCGTGTTTTTCGCGGTGCGGGAAGCGATCGGCGAAAAGCTTTCCCGCTGAATCCATATAGAACAAACCGGACAGGATTTTTTACATCCTGCCCGGTTTTTTGATCCGTAAAAAATACTATTTGTTGGGGCTGTCCGCGCTGTTGCGTTTGAACGAATGGTCGTAGGTGCCGTCGTCGTGTAAAATCAGAGCGGTGTAGCCCTGCAGCCAGTCTTTCTCTTCATAATCCAGCCGGTTGCCGGTGTTGTAGGAGCCGTAGCCCGAGGGCTCGATGTAGCTGAGTACGATACCGTCCACTTCCAGCCCGAAGTTGTTCATGTGGTCGTGGCCGAAGAACACGGCCTGTGTGGAGCCGCCTGCCTTGATCGCGTCAAAGAGACCGGGCTCATACGCCGTGGCGCAAACGCCCTCCAGCTTTCCGCCGTAGAGGAATTTGCCCGCTTCGGCGGCTTGTTCCATCTGCGGCAGGGGGATGTGGAGCAGCATGATGGACTTAAAGTCCCCATAGGTCTCTTTGGTGGCCTGCATCTTTGCGGTATACCATTCCACCTGATCGGGCCGCACGCCGTCGTAGGCGGTGCCTTCGGCCGGCAGCCCGTATTCCGCCCGCCGTTCCGCGTCCACCTCGTCAAAGGTATCCATAAAGAAGAAGGTTTCTTTCATGCTGCCGTCGGCGTTGAGGATATGCAGGGCGTAGTTGCAGTCGCCGGTCACGTCCGCAAGGCCTTTTTTCATCAGGCAATGGTCGTAGGAGGTAAAAATATCCATCATTTCGGTTCTGGTTACGGAATAGGGATTGTCGCCCTCGTGGTTGCCGATCACGCCCGCCCAGTAAACGCCGAGCTTTTCAAAAATCTCGCCCAACTGTTTGCAGCGTTTGCGGTTCATGCCGGAGGTCACGTTGTCGCCCCCCAGCAGCACCAGATCGGGCTTCTCTTTCTGAATGTTTTCCACCAGATGCGAAACGGTGAGCTTCGACGTCTTGTTTTTGCCGTCCAGGTGCGTGTCGGTGAACATCAGCACCTTAAAGTCGCCCGTACCCTTTTTTCTGACCGTTACGCTGTCGTCGGTCTGTTCCGTGACTTCCACAGAAGAACCCACGGCTTCGATCCCGCGGATATTGTAGTTCAGCGGGTGCGGCAGAAAGCTCCA
>CACZOP010000053.1 GCA_902782845.1 Oscillospiraceae bacterium
GGCAGACGAAAAGCCCGCCTGCTCCAGAAGCGTTCGCAGCTCGTTGGATTCATATTGGTTCACCTTGCAGCCCAGCGTGCAGAAGGCAACGGTCATAGCGGTCACCACCCTTTGTTTGTTGAGGGAAACCGGGATCTGAAGTGATGAATTTGCTTTGCAAAATCCGAGTCGTCTCTCTCTTTCTTTCCGCCTTGTATTATATACGATGGAAAAGAAACATGCAAGCGGTTTTTCCGCAAGACCGGTTCTGTCTGTTCACAGAATAAAAAATGCCCGGCAGGCATATATATAGCAGCGGATTCTGTGAAAAAGGGGACGAAGGAACCATGCGTCTGATGAAAAGAATGAAAGCGCCGTTGTGCGTGATGCTTGCCTGCCTGCCGATGTTTTGCCGCGCTGCCGGCGCGTTTGCCGCCGGGGACGATCCGCTGTATCCGGGCAGCGGGAATGCGGAAAGCGCGGCGGAGGAAGTTTTTGCCGGGGAAGAAACGGCGTCCGGCGAGATCCTCACGGTAAACGCCGACGCGCCGATCCCGGTGGCCGCAAAAGCGGATCTGCTGATGGACGCCGCCACCGGCACGGTGCTGGCGGAAAAGAACGGGGACGAGCGGCTCTATCCCGCCTCGGTGACGAAGATCATGACCCTGCTGCTGGTTGCGGAGGCGATCGAAACGGGCAAGCTCTCCCGCGATGAAACGCTTACCTGCTCCGAGACCGCCGCCGCCAAGGGCGGGAGCCAGATCTGGCTGGAGCCGGGCGAGACCATGACGGTGGACGATCTGCTGAAAGCGACGTTTGTTTACAGCGCCAACGACGCCTGCACGCTGCTGGCGGAAACGGTGGCGGGGAGCGAGACGGCCTTTGTTTCGCTGATGAACAAAAAAGCGGCGGCGCTGGGCATGAAGAACACGCATTTTGACAACTGCACCGGGCTGGACGACGACACCGCCGCCCACCTGACCACCGCCCGCGATATCGCCCTGATGGCGCGCGCGCTGCTGCGGTTTGACTTCGTGAAGGACTATACCACCGTCTGGATGGACACGCTGCGAAACGGCAAAACGCAGCTTGTGAACACCAACCGGCTGATCCGCACGTATCCGGGCGCCACGGGGCTGAAAACCGGCACCACCTCCAAGGCGGGCTGCTGCGTCTGCGCCACCGCCGAGCGGGACGGCCTTTCGCTGATCGCCGTGGTGCTGGGCGCCGATAACAGCAAGGCGCGGTTTGCGGGAGCCGCCGCGCTGCTGGATTACGGATTCGCGAATTACGCGCTGTTTACGCCGTCCGCCGGGGAAGCGGAGCTGCCCCCCGTTGCGGTGCGTTTCGGCGTGACGGGAACGGTGACGGCGGCGGCGGATCTGCGGCCGCTGCTGGTGAACAAGGGCGCGCAGCAGTCGATCGCCCGGCGGGTCGACCTGCCCGAATCCGTGGAAGCGCCGGTGGAAAAGGGGCAGAAGCTCGGAACGCTGCGGTTTTTCGCGGGGGAAAAAGAGATCGCCTCGTTCCCTCTGTCGGCCTCCGCGTCCGTTCGGCGGATCACTTTGTGGGACGCCATGTGGCGTATCCTGACCTGCGTGCGCGCGGATTCTGCGGAATAAGCGCCGGTTTTTTGCGCTTTTTCCGGAAACAGAGCAGATATTTTTCCTTTTTTTTCAACTTTCCCTTGCAAATAGAAAAAGAATCATGTAGAATACTATGGATAAAAAACAAGGGGTGGACTGTAATATGTCGATTCGTTTGAACTGCAAATATTTACGGGATTTTATTTCCGACGCGGAGCTGGAAGCCATGCGGGACGAGACCGCCGCCGCCCAGAGCCTGCTGTATGAGAATAAAGACAAGGCCGCGGGCAGCGATTACCACGGCTGGCTCACGCTGCCGGCGGATTACGACAAAGAGGAATTCGCGCGCATCAGGGCTGCCGCGAAAAAAATCATTTCCGATTCAAAGGCGCTGGTGGTCATCGGCATCGGCGGCTCCTACCTCGGCGCCCGCGCCGCCATTGAGTTCGTGACCTCGAAAAACTATAACCTGACAGCCGTGGATACGCCGCAGATCTTTTTTGTGGGCAACAGCATTTCTCCCACCGAGCTTTCGGAGGTGCTGTCCATCTGCGAAAAAACGGATTTCTCGGTGAACGTGATCTCAAAATCGGGCACCACCACGGAGCCCGCCGTCGCCTTCCGTATGTTCAAGGCGCTGGCGGAGAAGAAATACGGCAAAGAAGAAGCCGCGGGGCGCATTTACGTGACCACCGACAAGCGGAAGGGGACCCTGAAGGCGCTGGCCGATAAAGAGGGCTACGCGCAGTTTGTGGTGCCGGACGACGTGGGCGGCCGGTATTCCGTGCTCACTGCCGTGGGGCTGCTGCCCATCGCCTGCGCGGGCGTGGATATCGACGCGCTGATGGCAGGCGCCGCCGCCTCCATGGAAGCGTTTTGCGACCGGGATCTTAAGAAAAACGACTGCGCGAAATACGCGGCGATCAGGAACCTTTTGTACCGCAAGGGCAAAAAGGTGGAGATGATGGTTTGCTACGAGCCGGATTACACCCTGATGAACGAGTGGTATAAACAGCTTTTCGGCGAGAGCGAGGGCAAGGACAACAAGGGCCTGTTCCCCGCGTCCGTGATCTATTCCACCGATCTGCACTCCATGGGGCAGTACGTGCAGGAGGGCGAGCGGATCCTTTTTGAAACGGTCGTGACCTTCGACGCGCCCAAGTGCGACCTGCCGATCGAGGCGGACGCCGAAAACGCCGACGGGCTGAATTTCCTTGCCGGCAGGAGCATGGACTACGTCAACCGCAAGGCGCGGGAAGCCACCGTGCTTGCCCACACCGACGGCGGCGTGCCGAACGTGCTGATCGAGTGCGGAAAAATGGACGCGTATAACCTCGGCGAGCTGATCTATTTCCTCGAAAAGGCCTGCGCGGTCTCGGGGTATCTTCTGGGCGTGAATCCCTTTGACCAGCCCGGGGTGGAAAGCTACAAAAAGAATATGTTCGCTTTGCTCGGGAAGCCCGGTTACGAGGCGCTTGCCGACACTTTGAAAAAAAGACTTGAAAACTAAAGAAAAATCGGGTATAATTATTCAGTTACGAAAAGAAAGGACTAAACTGAGATGATGGTTAAACTGTTGATCGGCGAAAAAGGTTCCGGCAAAACGAAGCTGCTGCTGGAGAGAGTGAGCGAAGCGCTGGCGAATTCCAAGGGGCACGTGGTGTGCGTGGAAAAAGACGACCTGCTGCGGTATCAGGTGAGCTACCGGGTGCGTCTGCTGGCGGCCGCCAACTACGGCATCAGCGGCTACGACGCGTTCTATGGCTTTCTGAGCGGCGTGTGCGCCGGCGACCATGATATCACCGATATCCTTGTGGACGCCACGCTGAAGATCGGCGGCAGAAATTATGAGGAGCTCGCTTCCTTCATGGCGCGGATCGCGCGGCTCAGCGAGCTGACCGGCACGGTGTTTACCTTTACGGTGTCCACCGGCAGGGAAAATCTGCCCGAGGAAATGCTGAAGTATTGCGAGATCGTGAACTGAAGCGGCTGCTGAACGCATTCACGGCGCGGCAAATTGCAATTTGTTGCGCGGATTCCGAAAATAATTGTTGACAAAGCGCGGCAGTGCGGATATAATACTATGTGCGTCTCTTTTGGAAACGGATCGACGCTGTTGATTTTATCGCGGACAACGCGGGAGGTGGACCGGTGTATCTTCAGTTGGAGGCTGTGTTCGAGCGTGAGGGAGCAAACGTGCCCTTCGATTACGCTTTTGCGCTTTCCGACCCGGTGATCGCGTCCCCCGTTCAGGTGAAGGGCAGCGTGTTCAACAAAACCGGAATCGTTTCTTTGGAGTTTTCGGCGTCGTATCTGCTGAAAACCGACTGCGCCCGCTGCGGCGCTCCCATTGAAAAAACGCTGAATGAGACGTTTTCGCACATCCTGATCACCCATTCCGAAAACGAGGCGCAGGATCTGTATATCGTTGTGGACGATCTGCATTTCGATCTGGACGCGCTGGTTGCAGAGGATCTGTTCCTCGCCATGCCGTCGCGGTATCTGTGCCGCGCCGACTGCAAAGGGCTCTGCCCGCTTTGCGGCGCGGATCTGAACCGGGGGGATTGCGGCTGCAAGCCCGATACCGATCCCCGTTGGGATGCGCTGAAAGCGCTTATGAACGAATAAAGCACATATCTTAGGAGGAAAAAATAGAATGGCTGTACCTGCAAGAAGAGTTTCAAAAGCAAGAAGAGATAAAAGACGCAACAATCTGTGGAAGATCTCCGCTCCGGCGATCGAGAGATGCCCGCAGTGCGGCGAATTCAAAGAAGCGCACCGTCTTTGCCATGCCTGCGGTTACTACAACGGCCGCAAGGTGATCGAGGTGGAAGACTGAGTCTGATCCCTCAGCGCTCTCTTTGCTGATTTTTGCAGCACAGGTGGAGAAGATTTTCTTCCCCGCCTTTTTGTTGTTTAACAGGAAGCTGATCCGGATAAAGGGGAAGATATGGCAGTTGAAATCTACAACGTAAAAAAGGGTTCTCCTGCGGAGAAGAAGGGCGTGCGCCCCGGCGACCGGCTGATCTCGGTGAACGGCCGTGAGATCGACGACGTGCTGGACTACCGTTTTTATGCCCGGGAGGACAGGCTGCGCGTGGTCTGGCAGCGCGCCGACGGCAGGGAAAAGCGCTTTTCCGTGCGGACAGACGGGGACCCGGACGCCATCGGCATGGAGTTTGAGACCTACCTGATGGACCGGCACCACAGCTGCAGGAACCACTGCATTTTCTGCTTTATCGACCAGCTCCCGAAGGGACTGCGCCCTTCCCTCTATTTCAAGGACGACGATTCCCGGCTGTCTTTTCTGTTCGGGAACTATATCACGCTGACCAACCTGACGCCGCGCGAGGTGGAGCGCATCATTGAGATGCACATCAGCCCCATCAACGCCTCGGTGCACACCATGGATCCCGCGCTCAGGGTGCGGATGATGAAAAATCCGAAAGCGGGGGAGAGCCTGTTGCTGCTGCGGCGTTTTTCGGACGCCGGGATCGACATCAACGCGCAGCTGGTGCTTTGCCCCGGGGTCAACGACGGCGAGGCGCTGGGCTATTCGCTGGAGCAGCTCTCGCTCTTGTCCGGCGTAAAAAGCGTTGCCGCGGTGCCTGTGGGGCTGACGAAATTCCGCGAAGGACTGTTCCCGCTGCGCAGGTTTACCCCCGCCGAAGCCGCCGCGGTGATCGACCGCATCGACGCCTTCAACGAAACGCTGACGGCCGCCGGGCGGGAAAAGCTTGCCTACCCGTCGGATGAGTTTTACCAGCTCTGCGGCAGAGACCTGCCGCCCTATGAATACTACGGCGATTTTCCGCAGCTTGACAACGGCGTGGGGCTCTGCGCCGCCACGGAGCACGATTTTCTCGAGGCGCTGGAAACGCTGCCGCCGGACGACGTTCCCCGCTGTTTTTCGCTTGCCACGGGAACGGCCGCCGCGCCGCTGCTTCAAAAGCTGACGGCCGCCTTTTGCAGGAAGTTCCCCCGCACAAAAACAGAAGTTTACGCCGTTGAAAACCGTTTTTTCGGCCCGGACGTAACGGTGGCGGGCCTGCTCACCGGCCGCGACCTGATCGACGGCCTGCGCGACCGGGGCTTTGACTGCCCGCGGCTGCTGCTGCCCTCGGTGATGTTCAAAGGGAAGGACGAACCCGTTTTTCTGGACGACGTTTCAAAGGCGGACGTGGAGGCGGCGCTGCATACGCTTGTAACGGTCACCGACTGCGACGGCGGTACGCTGGCTGAAATATTTTATGAAGCAGATTGAATGATATTTGCCGGGGAAATCCAATGCGGAATTCGAAATCCGGAGTTTCGGAACTGCGCTGCAACGGTGGTTCCGCCGGAGTTCGTTTACGGATTACGGAAAAGAAAACAGTTTTATGGTTGTAATCGGTCCGCATTCCGCATTCATGTGATTTTTCCCTCAAAAAAAAGGAGGTAACCATTATGCCAACTCCCATCGTTGCCATCGTGGGTCGGCCGAACGTCGGCAAATCCACGCTTTTCAATAAGCTCACCGGCCAGCGGCTCGCCATTGTGGACGACCGGCCGGGCGTGACGCGGGACAGGCTCTACGCCCCCTGCGAGTGGCTGAACCGCAGGTTCCTTTTGGTGGATACCGGCGGCATCGAGCCTTATTCCGACGACGTGATCCTGTCGCAGATGCGGCGTCAGGCCAACTTTGCCATCGAGAGCGCCGACGTGATCGTGCTGGTGACCGACGTGCGCGCCGGCGTTGTGGCCAGCGATATGGACGTGGCCGCCATGCTGCTCAAAAGCGGGAAGCCCCTGGTGCTCTGCGTGAACAAGTGCGACACCGTGGGCGACGTGCCCGCGGAATATTATGAGTTCTACAACCTCGGCCTTGGGGATCCCGTTGCCGTTTCTTCGGTGCACGGCCACGGCACGGGCGATCTGCTGGACGAGGTGATCGCCCGGCTGCCCGCGGAGGCGGAAGAAAACACCGAGGACGACGCCATCCGCGTGGCGGTCATCGGCAAGCCAAACGTTGGAAAATCCTCGCTGGTGAACGCCCTTTGCGGAGAGGAACGGATGCTGGTTTCGGATATCGCCGGCACCACCCGCGACGCCGCCGATACGCCGGTGGAGAACAGGCACGGCAGGTTTATTTTTATCGACACCGCCGGCCTGCGCCGGAAATCCCGCGTGGAGGACAAGATCGAAAAATACAGCGTGCTGCGGGCGGTTTCCGCCGTGGAGCGCGCCACGGTCTGCGTGATCATGATCGACGCGCTGGAGGGCTTTACCGAGCAGGATTCCAAGGTGGCGGGCATCGCCCACGAGGCCGGCAAGGCCTGTATCATCGCGGTGAACAAATGGGACGCCTACGAAAAAGACGGCAAGACCATGGACGCCTACCGCAAAAAGCTGATGAACGATTTCTCGTTTATGTCTTACGCCCCCATCATCTTTATTTCCGCCAAAACCGGGCAGCGGCTGGACCGGCTCTTTGAGCTGATCCGGTTCGTGGACGACCAGAACGCCGTGCGTATCCCCACCGGCAGGCTCAATCAGGTGCTGGCGGACGCGGAGGCCCGGGTGCAGCCCCCCACGGACAAGGGCAAGCGGCTGAAAATCTATTATATGACGCAGGCCTCCACCCGGCCGCCCACGTTTGTGGCGTTCGTGAACAAGGCCGAGCTGTTCCACTACAGCTATCAGCGGTATCTCGATAACCAGATCCGCGAGGTATTCGGCCTGGAGGGCACTCCCACAAGGCTTGTGATCCGGGAGCGGAGCGAGAAGTAAAACGGGATCCGGCCGTCTGCCGGCGGCTGTGTTCCCGATCCGTCCGGTCCCGCGCAACGCGCATCTTCCGATCCCCGGTTTCCGATGCGGGGATCTTTTTGTTTGTCTGCATGGAAATCTTCGGTTTATTTCAGCATAATTTAGACTTAAATATTATAATTAATTAAAAAAAATATTGCAGTTTGCGCTTTTTTGTGATAAACTATAAAAGTTAAAATGGAAATCTATATGTTTTGCGGATTGGAGCGATCATTATGCCTGATTATAAGAGCCTGACGCCGGAACAGCTGGACGCGGCGCAGGCTGAAGCGCAGAAAAAATACGAAGACTACCTGGCGCAGGGGATCTCTATCAATATGGCGCGCGGAAGACCCGCGCCGGAGCAGCTGGACCTGTCGGACGATCTGCTTTGCGTGACCCGGGCGCAGCTCGGTATAGAGGATGAAAGCGGGCAGGACTGCCGGAACTACGGCGAACTGCGCGGCGTGCCGGAATGCCGCCGCCTCTTCGGCGAGATCATGGGCTTCCCGGCGGAGAACGTGATCGCCTGCGGTTCCTCGAGCCTGAATCTGATCTATGATCTGATCTCCCAGTGCATGACGCACGGGATAGGCGGGGAACAGCCCTGGATCTTTAACGACAAACGCAAGTATATCGCCGTGGTGCCGGGCTACGACCGTCACTTTGCCATCGCGGCGCATTTCGGGCTGGAAATGATCAGCGTCCCCATGACGCCCGCCGGGCCGGATATGGACAGGGTGGAAGAACTGATAAAGGATCCGGACGTGAAGGGCATGTTCTGCGTTCCGAAGTATTCCAATCCCGACGGCATCACCTATTCCCCCGAAACGGTGGAGCGGCTGGCTGCCATGCGCCCCGCCGCGAAGGATTTCAGGGTGGTGTGGGATCTGGCCTACGTGGTTCACGATCTTTATGAGGATCACGATTATCTGGCGAACGTGTTCGAGCTGGCGAAAAAATACGGGCACGAGGACCATTTCGTGGCCTTTGCCTCCACCTCCAAGATCACTTACGCGGGCGCAGGCGTGGCGGCGATGGCCGCAAGCGACCGGAACCTGAAAGAGATCCTCGACCGGCTGACGCTGGAGATCATCAGCTACGATAAGGTGAACCAGCAGCGGCACTGTCATTTTTACAAAACCCCGGCGGACGTGGAGGAACAAATGAAACGGCACGCCGCCATTTTGCGGCCGAAGTTCGATACGGTGCTGCGGGTACTGAAAGAAGAGCTGGCGGACGCGGGGATCGCGGCCTGGAACAGCCCCCGGGGCGGCTACTTTATCAGCCTCGACGTAAACGTGGGCTCCGCGAAATACGTGGGGCAGCTTTGCAGGGACTGCGGCCTGACGCTCACGGGCGTGGGCGCGACCTATCCCTACGGCAAGGACCCCGACGACCGCAATATCCGCATCGCGCCCTCCTGCCCCAGCGTTTCGGAGCTGGAAACCGCCACCGGGATCCTCTGCGCGGCGGTGAAGCTTGCCGCCTGCAGGGCGCTGAAGGAAGCGCGGAGCTGAAGGGGAGAAGCGTATGATGTTTCGGATCGGGCACGGCTATGACGTGCATAAGTTTTCCGGGGGACGCCGCCTGATCCTGGGCGGCGTGGAGATCCCGTTTCAACAGGGGCTGTTGGGGCACTCCGACGCGGACGTGCTGCTGCACGCGATCGCGGACGCGCTTCTGGGGAGCGTTGCGGCCGGCGATATCGGCGGGCATTTCCCCGATAACGACCCCGCGTATAAAGACGCGGACAGCCGCCGGCTGCTGGCGGCGTGCGTTTCCGTCGTGGAGGAGCGCGGTTACAAAATCGGCAATATCGACGCCACGGTGATCGCGCAGAAGCCGAAGCTCGCGCCCTTTATCCCCGCCATGCGGGAGAGCATCGCGGCGGTCTGCGGGCTGTCGCCGGACGAAGTGAGCGTGAAGGCGACCACGGAGGAAGGGCTCGGCTTTACCGGGGCGATGGAAGGGATCCGCGCCCACGCGGTAACGCTGGTGTATAAAACACAAGACTGATAAATCAATCAAGAAGTAAATGCGGTGGTGAAGCAAATGATAATGGAAACCATTCAAACGTTCTTTATGCAGCTGAAAGACGTGTTCCGGAACTTTAAGTTGTTTCCGGACGCGCTGGATATCCTGCTGGTCGGGCTGATCATTTACGCCGTGATCCTGCAGCTCAGGAAAACGAAATCCATTCAGGTGCTCAAGGGGATCCTGCTGATCGTTGTAGTCAACGCGATCGTTTCCCTGCTCGAAATGCCGGCGAGCTCTTATCTGTTCCGCCGTCTGTTCGACGACATCATCATTATTTTCGTCGTCCTGTTCGCGGACGAGGTCCGGCAGGCGCTTGAAAACGTCGGCAAGCAGAATTTCGGCCGGCGGCTGCCCTTCTTCCGGAAAGCGCAGGAGGAGGCGGAGGTGGACGCCATCAACGCCGTCTGCCGTGCCTGCGGCGCCATGAGCCGCAACAAGATCGGTTCGCTGATCCTGTTCCAGCGGAACACGCTGCTCGGCGACCTCACAAAGCAGGCTGTAATGATCGACAGTGAAACCACCTTCGAGATGCTCTGTTCCATCTTCTATCCCAAAGCGCCCCTGCACGACGGCGCGGTGATCATCAAAGACGGGCGCATCGTGGCGGCCCGCTGCGTGGTCCCCATGAAAAACGACCGGGTGATGAACGAGAACGTGGGCACGCGCCATCGCGCCGCGCTGGAAGCGAGCCTGAATTCCGACTGCGTGGCGGTGGTCACCAGCGAGGAAACGGGGATCATCTCCGTGGCGGTGGACGGCAACCTGAAGCGCGGCATGACCGACAGCGAGCTGCGCGAGGTGCTCGGCACCCTGCTGCTGACTGCGGACGAAAAGCAGACGAAGACCGTTTCCCGCGGGAAAAAGAACGACGCTGCGCCGACGGAGAAAAAGCCGCGCGACAGCAAAGAAGAACAGGCGCCCGCCCGGACGGCGGCGCCCGAGACCGATCCGGATGAAGAGGAGGACGGCGGCAATGGCTGACAAGAAAAACGCTGTGAAGAAAAAATGGTCCTTCTCCGTCCTGATGGAAAAGAACTCCTTCGTTCTGATCCTGTCGATGGTTCTGGCTGTGGTGTTCTGGTGCATCGTTTCCATGAACCAGACAAATAATGTGGATAAGATCTTTCAGAACGTCAGCGTCCGGCTGAATACCGAAAGTCTTTCTTCCGCAAACGGAAAGCTGAAGATCTACGGCACCACGGAGTATTACGTGGACGTGACGGTCAAAGGCAAAAGCTATCTGATCAACGACAGTAAATTCGCGGATCACATCGTAGTCACCGCGTCCCTCAGCTCCGTTTCCGCGGCCGGGTCCTACAACCTGCCGCTGACGGCTTCCATCGACGGCTACAGCGAAGCGGACGCCGAGATCAAAAGCATCTCGAAAACGGGCATCTCGGTGTATCTGGACGAAGAGGCGGAAAAGAGCTTCCCGCTGAAAGTGGAGGTGCTGCAGGGAGAGAACTACAAGCTGCAGCCGGGCTTTACGCTGGGAGAAGCCACCCTCAGCAAAGAGAACGTGGTCCTGGTGGGACCCGCCATGGAGATCAATAAGATCACCGAGGTGAAAGCCGTGGCGACGCTGAACCAGACGGTCTCCGAGAATCAGGTGCTGCAGGCGACCGTTGTTCCCGTGGGCGCCGGCGAAAACTACGATTTCGGCAACGTGTCGCCGAAAAACGAGGAATCCGTTTATATCAATATCCCCGTGACTTTCTCTTCGGAATATAAGCCGGTGGTGACCTTTACCAATCTGCCGAAGGATTACGAAGAAAGCGGCGTGGAATATACCGTATACCCCTCGACGGTGACCGTGACCGCCGCTACCGGCGATCTGCAGCTGATCAACGCCAATGAGATCAGTATCGGCACCATCGATTTTTCAGAGATCGACAACGAAAAGAAGACCTTCCGCTTCAGCGCAGAGGATCTGCCCTACACCTTCTCGGAGGAGATCGCCTCCTTCTCGGTCACGGTGGATATGTCGTCGCTTGCCAAGCGCTGGGTCGAAGTCCCCGTCAGCACCGAGGGCGTGAAGCTGCCCGCCGGGGCGAAGCTGCTCACCGAGAGCGTGAAATCGGTGCAGATCATCGGCGAGGAAAACCAGGTGATGAAGCTGGAATCCCCCGATCTCTACGCCGTGCCGGTGCTGGACGGCGTGACGCTGAAAAAGGGAACGAATACCGTGCCCGTGAAGATCGTGCTGAAAAAGCTTACCAACGCATGGGCCTTCAACACCTACACGGTGGAGATCGAGGTACCGTAAGAACGTGAGACCGCGCGGACGTGAAGCGATTCCGGAAACGAAGCGCCGACAATGAAGAGAAACCGGGAGGATGGGGCCATGACCCTGCGAATAAAAAGGCATTTCGGCAAACCCTTCGCGCTGCTGCTGGCGGCGTGTCTGCTGCTGACCTCCACCGGCTGCAATGCGCTTGACGTGTTTTCGGTGGATTCGCTGCTGCGCGCGCCCAAGCTCACCGGCGAGAACGCGCGGATCCAGAAATCCTTTGAGGCCGCGGTGGGCGCGGACGTGCAGCTTGTGCACCCCCTGATCGGCAGCTTCCGTTCCGCCTTTGTTTTTGTCGATTACGACGCCGACGGCGTGGATGAAACGCTGGTGTTCTACGCAAAGACCGAAGCGCCCGGCGAGATCCATATCCATTTTATGGATTACCTGGAAAACGAATGGTGCTCCGTGGGCGACGTCACGGGCAACGGCAGCGAGGTCTACAGCGTGGATTTTGCGAACGTGGACGGCGACGATTACCGGGAGATCCTTGTGGCATGGACGGTATCGGATTCCAAACGGAACAAAACGCTGTCGGTGTATAAATACGACCCCGGGAAAACGGTGACGGCGCATGAGACGGGCGCGCCCGCAAACGCCGTGAGCGGCGATCTGGTGTTGCTCTCGGTGGTGCAGATCTTTGATTATCTCGCGCTGGACTTTGATTTCGACGGCATGCAGGAGATCCTGTATCTTTCATCCGACACCGCCAACCAGTCGCAGATCATCAAGGCGAGCGTGATCAAGGTGAGCGCCGAAACGGGCGCCTTCGAGCCCCTGAGCGAGGTGGAGCTGTCGCGGTCGGTGGAATATCCGCTGGCATGTCTGTATGATCTGCGGGGCGGCAACCGCCGGGTGTATTACGACTGCATCAATTTCGACGACACCTATATGACCGAGATATTGGAATTCGACAGCGCCAAAAACGTGCTGATCCGCCCGCAGAACGAGGCGGGCGACGTGCTGGCCGGGCTCACGCTCCGCAGCGAGGAGATCTACAGCGTGAAGGATACGGATCTGCTGGTCTCGGTGCCCATCCGTTACGTCTACGAGAAATCCTACGTTCTTTCCGAGCTCGACGACGTAAAGACGGATCTGTTCGTTACGGAATTTGTCCGCCTGAACAACGGCGGCTTTGAGTCGACGGGCGGGAAGTATTTCTACGATCGCGCCGACCGGTGCCGCGTCCGGCTGGACGACGTGTTCGACGACTTCCGGATGGAATACGACGTGGCGGCGCATGAGATCCGGTTTTTTGATAAGGACGACGACTCCGGCGAGACGCTGTTTTCCGTCCGTTTTGCCGTAACGGCGGAGCCCGGGCAGCAGGAAGACGGGACGGCCGAAGAGGAGACGAAGATGCCGGAATATGAGATCACCGTTTCGAACACGGCGAAAGAACGGCATATCACGGAAGAAACGGTTCGCGATATGCTGGAAGCAATATGACGATTGATTCAACTGAACGACGTGCAGGAGGAAAACTGTATGAAGCGGATTCTTGTGGCGGAGGACGAGCGTTCCATCCGTGAGTTTATCGTAATCAACTTAAAGCGCAACGGCTTTGAAGTGGTAGAAGCGGAAAACGGAGAGGAAGCCCTGCGCCAATACAATAATTTCGGCGGCAATTTCGATATCGCGCTGCTTGATATCATGATGCCGGTCATGGACGGGCTGGAGGTCTGCAAGCAGCTGCGCAAACGCAGCAGCACCATCGGGATACTGATGCTCACCGCCAAAACCCAGGAAATGGACAAGGTGACGGGCCTGCTGGTGGGTGCGGACGACTATGTGACCAAGCCTTTTTCTCCCAGCGAGCTGATGGCGCGGATCGACGCGATCTACCGCCGCGTGAACCTGAACCGGGAATACGCGGAGAAAAACAGCGAAAAGAGCAACACCATCTCTTTGGGGGAATTCGTTCTGAATCTCCGGAGCCGGTCGCTGAGCAAAAACGGAACGCAGATCGAGCTTACGCAGGTGGAATTCCAGATCATGGAATACTTTTTCAGCCATCCCAACGTCCCGCTGGAGCGGACCGAGATCCTCAACCACGTGTGGGGCGACCTGTATTACGGCGACGAAAAGGTGGTGGACGTGAACATCCGCCGTCTGCGTATGAAGGTGGAGGACGACCCCTCCTCCCCGCGGCACCTGACCACCATCTGGGGCGTGGGATATAAATGGCTTGTTTAACCTGTAAGAACTGAACGAAAGGATGGAAGATCATCGTGCTCAAATCCGGTATCACCAAGCGGTGGCTGCTTACAACCGTTTCGATCATCGCGGTGATTCTCGCCGTTTTCGCGGCGATCGTGATCATTTCCATCCGGGGATATTACTACGATTACGTTGAAAAGCGGCTGCAGTCCATCGGGCAGAGCAGCACGGTCGCCGATTTCTTCAACAATTACATCGGCGCTTCAAACGACGACTATGCCGAGCGCGCCAGCAAATATCTGCTCAGCTCTCCCTCCCTCAGCGTGGCGGAGGTCTGGGTGTTCAACAAAAAAGACGAGGTGGTCGCTACCTCCACGGGCTTCAACGCGCAGCAGGGCGAGATGGAGGATTTTGAGATCGCCCGCAATTCTCCCTCCGGCAGAGGGATCAGCCGCACGTTCCTGCCCTCCGGCGAGAAGGTGATGGCGCTTACGGTTTTTCTTCCCCGCACGGGGGAAGAGAGCAACGGCGCCGTGCGCTATATTATTTCTCTTGAGGATATCGACAACAAGCTGCAGATCGTAACGGTTTCGGTGACGTTTGTGTTTGCGTTCGCGCTGGTGCTGGTGCTGGTATCGGGCCTCTATTTCGTCCGTTCCATCGTGGGGCCGGTAAAAACGATCAACCGGGTCACGCGGAAGATCGCCACCGGCGACTATTCCGAAAAGGTGCAGGTGTCGAACCGCTTCGACGAGATCTCGGAGCTCAGCCGGTCCATCAACGATATGACCGACGCGCTGGCAAAAACCGACCGCCTGAAAAACGACTTCATCTCCACCGTTTCCCACGAGCTGCGTACGCCGCTCACCGCCATCAAGGGCTGGACGGAGACCCTGATCGAGGTGAACGAAAGCGACGACAAAACGTTGGCGGACGGTTTGAAGGTGATCCTGAGCGAATCCGAGCGGCTTTATTCCATGGTGGAGGAGCTGCTGGACTTCTCCCGGATCGAAAGCGGCAGAATGACGCTGCACCGGCGGCGCATCGACGTGCTGGCGGAGCTGGACGAGGCGGTTTCGGTGCTGAAGGACCGGGCCGCGCGGGAAGGCAAAAAGCTGATTTACGATTCTCCGGACCGGGCGGCGCCCATGGAGGGCGACCCCGACCGTATCCAGCAGGTGTTTGTGAATGTGATTGACAACGCCATCAAATACACGGAAGCGGACGGCAGGATCGTCATACAGGTGACTTTTGACCGCCAGACGCTGAAGATCACGGTGTCGGATACCGGCTGCGGCATCCCGGAAGAGGCGCTGCCGCACGTTAAGGAAAAATTCTACAAGGCAAATATGGCGGTGAAGGGCTCCGGCATCGGGTTGGCGGTCTGCGACGAGATCGTGACCATGCACGGCGGCACGCTTTCCATCGACAGTAAGGAAGGCGAAGGAACAAAAGTGGAGATCTCGCTGCCGCTTGCGGGAAAATAAAGATCCGGAATGCGGATGATAACAAAGAACAGGGAGGGAAGAACAATGTCGAAGGAAGGAGCGGCCTGCGCCCGCAAAACGTCGGTGGGCGGGCAGGCGCTGATCGAGGGCGTGATGATGACCGGCCCCAAAGGGACGGTGCTTTCGGTGCGGAATACCAAGGGGGAGATCGTGACCGAGGACGTGGTCTTTACCCATATTAAGGATAAAATAAAATTTTTAGGCTGGCCCATGATCCGGGGCGTGGTGAATTACATCGAAACCATGAAACTGGGTTACAAAACCCTGATGCGCTCGGCGGAGCTTTCGGGTCAGCTGGAGGACGAGGAAAATCCCGAAAACATGTCGAAGCTGGACCGCTGGCTCAGCGACCACATGGGCCCCAAGCTCATGGGCGCGATCTCGGTGGTGGCCTCCGCCCTTGCCATGGTCATCGGCGTGTTCCTCTTTATGTGGCTGCCCATCTGGCTTGTGGATATGATCGACGAAAAGCTGGTGGTGGGCTATACCTTCGAGCGGCTGCACCCGCTGTATGAGGGGTTGATGCGCGGCGCCATCATGGTTGTATATATGTTCCTCGTGTCGCGCATGAAGGACATCCACCGGGTGTTCATGTATCACGGCGCCGAGCACAAGAGCATCACCTGCTACGAAAAAGGGTGGGACCTCACTGTGGAGAACGTGTTGAAATGCAGACGCTTCCATCCCCGCTGCGGCACCAGCTTCATCTTTATCATTCTGATCGTCAGCATCATCGTTTCTTCGGTCATCATGATCGCGTTCCCCCAGCTGGGCGATAAATCTCTGCGGCTGGTCTGGATGGCGGTGAAGCTCCTTGTGATCCTGCCCATCGTCACCGGCATCAGCTACGAAATGATCAAATACGCCGGGCGGCACGACAATATCGTAACCAAAATCTTTTCCGCGCCGGGGCTGTGGATGCAGCGCATCACCACGGCAGAGCCCACGGGCGAAATGGCTGAGGTGGCCATCGCTTCCATCAAGGCTGTGATCACCGAAAATCCGGAGGATGATTCCCTTTGATCGCGCCCACTTCCGCCGCGCTCATCGCCGAGGGCGCTGAGATCCTGAAAAACGCCGGAAACGAAGACGCGGATTTCGACGCAAGGCAGCTGCTGCTGCACCTCACCGGCCGGAGCCCGGCTGAGCTTCTGCTGCAAAAAGACGAGCCTTTGCCGGAACCGGCGGCGCGCGGCTATCGTGACCTGATCGCCCGCAGGGCGGCGGGGGAGCCTCTGCAGTATATTATCGGCAGATGGCAGTTTTATAAAAGCGAGTTCTTTGTGGGGCCCGGGGTGCTGATCCCGCGCCCGGAAACCGAGGAACTGACGGACCGATGCGTGCGGTATCTGCACGACCGCGAAGGCGCGGCGGTGTATGATCTTTGCGCCGGCAGCGGCTGCATCGGGATCTCGATCGCCCTTGCCTGCCCCGGAACGGACGTGTATTTGTTCGAGCTGTCGGACGCGGCGCTCGGTTACCTGAAAAAAAATATCCCTGCGGCCGTTGCCGACCGCGTTCACACGATCCGGCTGGATATCTTTGCGCCCTGCCCGCCGGGGCTGCCGGCGCCGGATCTGATCGTATCAAACCCGCCCTACATCCCGCGGGGCGAGCTGGCGGGGCTGCAGCAAGAAGTGCAAAAAGAACCCGCCATGGCGTTGGACGGCGGCGCGGACGGTCTGGATTTTTACCGCCGGATCACGGCGTACTGGCTGGAGCTTTTGAACGAAAACGGCTTCGCGGCGCTGGAGTGCGGCGAAGCGCAGGCGAAGGAGATCGCCGCCATGCTGCCGGCAGGGTTCGCGCACGAGATCGGTTCCGACAGCTTCGGCGCCGAGCGGTTCGTGTTCGCGCATCGGAAACCAACGGCGGGATAAACCGGGATTATTCCAACAGAAAGGCAGAAAACCTATGCTACGAATTCTTCAATCCATCTTATCCGGCGACGGGTTCACGACC
>CACZOP010000054.1 GCA_902782845.1 Oscillospiraceae bacterium
AACGAAAGGAGCACAAGATGACTGCAATTACCAGAGCTTTTGCATTTCTTATCTCACTGTTCATCGCCCTTTTCAACGTTGTGGGAACGCCGACGCTCAGGCGCGCCGCGCCGCTTCGCGTGTGTGCGTATATTGTGGTAGGAGGCGCAGATTCGTTCGACCGGCTCGACAAATCTCACCTTGACGGCCTTACGGACATCATTCTCATCGGTTCGACCGCTTCCTTCAACACGGAAGGCGAGCTTTCCGTTTCTTCGGATTTCGGAAAGGTTGTTGCCGATTTCCGTTCGGCGACGGAAAAGAACGGAACGAGGATCTATGCGACGATCTTCGGCCCGGGCGCCACGACGGAGGAAAACATCGAGGCAAAGTTTGAGTCGCAGGCGGCAAGGCACAAGCTTGCCTTCGACAGCGGCGTGCTCGAGAACAACATCAGGGGATTCCTCGGGACCTACGGGCTCGACGGCGTCAATTTCGATTATGAATTCCCGGGCAACGCGCAAAGGGAAAAGGAATTCTCGGACTTCCTTGTTTCGCTTGATAAGACGCTCGGCGACGATTTTCTGATCACCGCCGCCGTTTCCAGCGGATGGTGCAAAAATACGACGAAAGAAGCGATCGAAGCGCTGGACAGCGTTCAGCTCATGGACTACGACCTCTGGGACAGAATCGGCCAGCATTCAACGATCGGTATCGGGAAGGGCTGTGTGCAGGAGCTGCTCAGCGTCGGCTTCAGCAAGGAGCAGATCGATCTCGGTCTCGCGTTTTATGCCCGTCCCACAACACAGGACGCATACTGGTATGATTACAAGGATTATTACGACAAAACGGATCGCTACGGATTCGCGCCCGACGAGGAGCACGGTCTTACGGCGTCCTTCAACACACCGCGGGATATTTACCTGAAAACCCGGTGGGCAAAACGCAACGGCATCGGCGGGGTCTTCGTCTGGAATTACGCCTGCGACGTTCCCGCAGACAACAGCGCTTCGCTGTTCAACGCGATTTACCGCGCGAAGGGTTGAACCGGCAGGCTGACGCAAAAGGCAGGGCGGGCCCCCTGCCTTTTTCACATTCTGTGATATTGACATATAAAAACGATTGCAAAAAAAAGGGTATATGACGGTTTGTCGTCATATACCCGCATTTTTTGTTTAACAGGAAACTTCTCGGTTTCCGATCAAATAAAACTGATTGTAACGCCTGCCGATTTGCCCTTCGGGCACGGCGCCGGCGTATATGTAAGCGCTCGCGGTTCTCTTATTTCAGACAGGCCGTTAATCTGTGATCGGGGAACGGATACGGCTTTTGTCTCCGGCTTCTCCGATCACAGTCCGCGCGTCTTTATTCCGGCCTTCAGATAAGACTGATCAGGTCGGTACCCAGAGAACGGTAGAAATACAGCACCGAATGAATGAGGAAGAGCATCGTATCAAGGAACCCGTCGCCGTGGGTCTTGCCGCAGATCGGGCACTTTGTAAGGCCGAGGGCGGGAATGGTCTGATCGTAGGTTCCCGTGTAGGTCTTGCCCTCGAACTGAACGGAAGCAGTATAGCGTGTAACACCGTCTTTTCTCTTCGTCGGGGCTTTGAGCTGTTCGCTGTCGATCGCATTCGCGGGCGCCGTTATCTCGGAATCGCCGCAGATGCAGCGGAACACGGCGACTGCGTGCGCTTCATCCTCCCACTGCCATTCCGGCGCGTCGTAAACGTGGCCGGTCGCGGGGAGCTCTTCGTAGGTGGAGTAATCGCAGCGGGTGCAGGTCTCGTAGGCGTTCCAGCCGACTTGGGTGCAGGTGGGCGCCTGAGCAGCATGCTCCACGATATCGTGGCAGGCGGGGATGTCCTTGCCGCAGACGGTGCAGACCGCGCCCTCGGTGCAGGTGGGCTGCGCCGTGCTGGCAGCGTGGTCGCATTCGATCCACTTCAGATACACGGTCACGTCGCCGGTGGTCCCTTCGGGGATCTCTGTAATGGGGTCGCCCGCAAAGTCCGCGTTGTCATACCAGCCGCCGAAGAGCAGGCCCACGCGCTTTTCCACGTCGTTTTCCGCGGGCAGGTCAATGCCGATCTCGGTGTAATAGCTGTTTTCGATCGCCGCTTCCGCTTTGAACGCGCCGCCGTTCAGCTCATAGGTAACGGCGTTGGCCGCACCGACCTTGACGGGCGGGTAGGAATTGGGTTCGTGGCTGCGCACGTTGATGGCGTAGGGTTCGCCGTCGATGGTGAACGTCGCTGTCTGGCTGCCGTAGGGGACGGTGTAGAAATAGGACCTGGCTCCCGTGTTATTCTCCGTCACGTTTTCGCCTTCGATCACGTATTCGCCGTCTACGGTCTTGATCACGTCCGCCTTGCGGTAGGCGTTGATAAGCCCCGCCACGTTCAGGTTTTCGTC
>CACZOP010000055.1 GCA_902782845.1 Oscillospiraceae bacterium
GTGCGACGTGTTAGGGAACATATCAAAGGGTTGACATTTCTTCACCTTATACCCGCCTTTAACAAACAGTTGCAGATCTCTCGCAAGCGTTTGGGGATTGCACGAGACGTAGACCACACGTTCCGGCGACAGCTTACACACGCTGCGGATAAACGCGGGGGTGCTGCCTGCGCGGGGCGGATCCATAACGACAACGTCGGCGTGCTGCGCCTGCGCCGCCATATCCAGCAGCGCTTTTGTGGCGTCCATACACAGGAATTGCATGTTTTTCACGCCGTTCAGCGCGGCGTTTTTCCGCCCGTCGGATACTGCGTCGGGATTTTGTTCGACGGAAACCACGGTTTTCGCATGCTCCGCCATCAACAGGCCTATGGTCCCCACGCCTGCGTAAGCGTCGATCACAACGGAACTTTCGTCCAATCCGGCGAATTCTACCGCGGTGGTATACAAAAGCTTCGTAACGTCGTAATTGATCTGATAAAAGGATTTCGGAGAAATGCGAAACTTCTTCCCGAGCAATTCATCTGTGATATACCCGTTGCCGAAAAGCACGACTTCTCTGTCGCCAAGCACAAGGCTGGTAAAACGGTCGTTTACGTTCTGTACGACGGTGGTGATCTCGGGATGCGCCGCAAGCAGGGCTTTGCAGAAATCATGCTTCGACTTAAAAACAGACGTTCCGGTTACAAGCACAACCATGATTTCGCCTGTGCCCTTTGCGACTTTTACGAGAACGTGACGCAGGAACCCCCTGCCTGTACGGTCGTTATATACCGGCAGTCTGAAGGACCGGACCAGCCGGCGAATGGTAACGATGATCGCGTCCGCCCTGGGATCCTCCAGCAGGCAACGATCCACTTTAACGATATTGTGCGTGCTGGACTGATACACGCCGGAAATCACTTCACCGCCGCGCGTTATACCAAACGCGGCCTGCACCTTGTTTCTGTATTCAAACGGCGACGGACCGCAAATAACAGGCTGCACCCGACAAAACCTGCCGAGCAGCCTTGTAACCTCTTTTTCTTTGAGTTTCAGCTGCGCTTCATAAGTAAGATTGGTCAGCTGGCAGCCGCCGCATTTTTTTGCGACAGGACAGGGAAAACGATAGTCAGACATAACTCACACCAAAAAACAACGACCGGGATCCCGGATCTCCGGCCGTTACTTTTATTCGTTTTATATTTACTCGCCTTTCATCTCCACAAGCTGCTGCGCGCCGGTAAATGCGTCCACCGAGAGCTTGACGGAATCGAAAATTGCCGAGCGGATATCGTCCTCGGTGACGCCGAGACTTACCGCCCACTTTTTGTCGATAAACGTGTTCATGCACATGATATCGGCAAGCCGGATGGCATTGATGCCGCCTTCCACGTTGCGCTTTTTGTAATCGTTGATCATCTTAATGCCGAACAGCTCGAACATCCACTTGGCAATATGGATGATCTTCCGGTTGGGATTGCCCATGGCGTCGTGAACGATCGAAAGGAAATCGTCCCATGTTAAGTTGTAATAACCGATGGGATAGGCGTTGCCGCCCTTGTTGCGCTCGGCAGCGCCGACAATGGCTTGCGCCACCTGCCGCACCGTGACCATGGTGGTGCCGCCCTTTGGATACATCGTTACATGGCCGGTTTTGTCCATGTTGTGGATCTGCTCGATCAGAATGACCCAGACAGGCTTTCTGCCGGGCTGCGTGCCGAAGATATAAGGCAGCTCAAGCACAGCCACGTTCATATCGTCGTCGGCAAAACCGATTGCGGTTTCTTCCTGCTCAATACGGCTGCGGATATAGGGATGCCATTCGGTCAGACGCATATCCGGGCGCGTTTTCGCGAAATAGGCGAAATAGGAGCCGAGAATGACGTTATTCTTTATGCCGCACTTTTTGGCAAGCGTTAAGAAGCGGCGCACAGGATCGATATTGTATTTCCGATAGGCTTCGTAAACCGGCGCGGGGAATTCCACGCGCTCGTCTACACCCGCGGCAAACACGAACGTATCGCAACCCTGCATCATTTCAAGCAGCTCGTCGTCGCTCAGATCGAAGTAGTTGCCCCATACGAGCTCCATTTCGGGCGGAATGGGGGCGCCTACGGGCAACGGCGGTAAAGCAATGGACTTTACAGCATAGCCCTTTTCGATGAACAATTGCGCGGCGGCGCAGCCAAGCAAACCGGTCCCGCCGATCATAAATACTTTTTTCATACCCTTTTACTGCCTTTCTCTTCTGTTTTTTTCAGTAACGTGCTAAATAGGAAAATGCGTAATAACAGGGAAAGCTCAGGAAATGCCCGCAAGCGCCTGATTTTCCTCGTGTTCCTGCTGATTCCGCGCCACGTAGATCTGGCCGGTTGCGTCGTGGATGAAATAATAGTAATCCGTAGCTTCCGGAGAGAGCGCCGCGGAGATCGCGTCATAACCTGGATTGCTGATGGGTCCGATCGGCAAACCGGAAATCTGATACGTGTCGTATACCTTCAAAAGAGAAGCGTACCGCCCGGCCTGAACAAGCTTGCTCTTGTTGTTTTCCACATACTTCGCAGTGGAATCACACTGGATATTCGGGAAAGAAGAACTGTCGAGACGGTTATAGATGATTGATGCGACAAGAGGCATCTGATCGGCGTCTTTTGCTTCTTTTTCAAGGATCGAAGCGACAGTCAGGATCTCATCCATTGTATAATTGGTCTTTTCCAGACGATCCGCGAATTCCTTATTCCACTTTGACCTGAAATTCTTGAGGAACCTGCCGATAACGCTCTGCGGATTCTCACCGATATAGAATTCATAAGTATCGGGATACATGTAGCCTTCAAGGTAGTGGTACCGCTGCTCACGGTCTTCTATCCCGGCAAGGAAATCAAATTCCTGAATAAACAACGGGTCGTCAACGACCGCATACAACGCGGAGGAAGACGCGACGCCGTTTGACGCCAGCTTTTCGATGATCTGATCCAGCGTAAAGCCTTCGGGGAACGTAATGCTGACGGTGGAATCGGTGGCGCCGGCGGTGATGATCTCGCGAAGCATGCCCTCGAGCCCCATATCCGCGCTGACTTCATACGTCCCTGCGGGATAGATCTCTTTCTCGTCGTGCCCCATGAGGCTGTAAATGAATTTACAGAACTCCGCGCTGAAGATCAGGTCGTTTTCTTTGAGCAGATCAATCACGTCGTTCGTGTTCATATTCGGGCCGACGGTAACACGGATCTCCGTGGCGTCCCGATTGATGGCGATAATATCGTTAATGCATCCCATGATCGGGATCCGCAGCAAAAACGAAATGATAACGACAAAAATGATAACGATCGCGGCAAGTGTAAAACCGGAGCCACGCCTTTTACCGTCGGAACGTTTCTGCTTTTTTCTGTTGTCGCGCGGCTCTTTATACGCTTCCGATTCTTTCGCCCTTGCGCTTCTGGAGATGCCTGCGCCGCTGCTGCTTCGGGAAGACCCGCTTCGGGAGCTCCGGCTGTCCTGCTGCCTGTCGTAGCTTCGGGAGGAAGAGGATCTGCCGCTCTGGGATGAAGAATGCGATCTGGAAGAAGACGCCGAAGAAGACGATCTGCTTCCTGAACGGGACGAGGACGTGCTCTGTGACGAACCCGATGAGGATCTGCTGCCGGAGGACGTACTTCTTGACTGAGAAGAGGACGCGCTTCTTGACCCGGCAGAAGAACTGCTGCGCCCGGATGCGCTTCTTGATCCGTAGGCGTCGGAAGAAACAGTTCTGCCGGCGGAATGCTGCTGCGAAGATGACGACCTTGCGGACGAAGATCCCGAATATGAGCTGCGGGATCCCGTTGATGCAGTTCTTTTCTGGGTTGAAGAGGAGCTCCTTGAAAAGGCGCTGCTGTCGTATAGCTTCGTATCATACTGCGACTGACGCCCCGCGGAATGATTCGATGCGAAATAAACTTCGCCGTTTTTATTGGAAGCGGAACCGCCCGCCGCATCCGAATCCGCACCCTCGTTCATAGAAAACGAACGGTGCAGCATATCATACGTATCCTGATTCTGATTGTTGTTTCTGTCGTCGTTCATAAGCTTTATACCTCTTGCGCTTCATGCATCGGCGCGTATTGAATTTCTTTTATGATACGATCCGCGGTATTTTTATCCCGAAGCGCGGAAATAATACAATGTGAAAACGGGAAGACACAGCCTGCGCCCTTTGCGGTAATAATCATACCGTCCTTCACAACGGGTTCGTCGCAGACAACTGCCCCCGTAAGCTTTGTTTCGAATCCCGGGAAGCATACCGCACGTTTGCCTCTCAGCAGGCCCATACGTCCCGGAACAGACGGCGCAGCGCAGATCGCGCACAGCAGCTTCTTTTGCGATACGCAGGCCGAAACGGCATCCTGTACAAAAGACGACCGGTACAGATTCTCGGTACCGGGCATTCCGCCTGGCAGCATGACGCCTTCACATTGATCAAAACTGATTTCCTCCGGCGTCAGATCGGCAAATACTTTAATCTTTTTTGAACTGCATACAACAGGACCGGTGATCCCCACCGTATATACATCCACGCCGGCTCTTCGAAGCAGATCGAGTGGAACGAGCGCTTCCGCTTCTTCAAAGCCGTCCGCCAAAAAGACGTAAAACATATTGTTCTCCTTTTTTTGCATATAAAAATCCTATTTTTTGGTATTATACCAAATGTTTTTGTTTTTATCAAGTTATTTTTTCAATCAGTTTCTTAAATTTAACAAGTAAAAGCTCCTTTTTTCTGCGGAGATGTTCCTGTTAATTAAAAACAACGCCGAAATCATACGAATCGGCGTTTTTCATGCTAAACACACATATTTTCTTTTTCGATCAGATGTTTCAGGTTTTTTATGATTTTCTTTTCGATCCTTGAAATATAACTTTGCGAGATCCCAAGCGTATCCGCGACCTCTTTCTGGGTGTATTCCCGCGGGACGCCGATACCGAAACGCATACAGATAATCGTCCGTTCCCGCGGCTCCAACTGCTCTATA
>CACZOP010000056.1 GCA_902782845.1 Oscillospiraceae bacterium
CGAGGATATGGCAGTGAATATCGATCATTCCGACCTCACCTCCTGTCGGCATTTTTTAGACAAATCAATCAAAAATATGACAAAAAAAACACTTATCTATTATTTGTTTTATTATTATAGCAGACGTGAACGGAAATTTCAATATTTTTATTATAAAAAATCGTTTTATTTATATATAATAAATAAGATTATTAATTTGGGATCACCGTAACAGCTCGGGAAAAAACAGCCCCGGCGGATTTCCGTCTGCGGGAAGAAGAATCATCTCAGACAGCGCGGCTTCAGCAGAATGCGCCCATACCGACGGTTCACTGGAAAGCGGTTGGCTGCATTTACGAACCGGAATTTGCCCATGAAAAATTCCTGTTTCCCTGCCCATATACCGAAAAAGGATCTCTGAACAACAGAAATTCAGAGATCCTTGATTCTATAAGAGGAGCAGCGTAACAGCCCCGTTTTGTTTCTTTATATCCGGATCACGCCGCGAGCTTGCCGCAGAACGGCGTCATTTTCTTGAACACCCGGAACAGCATCCCGGGGTCCGCCTGCGGGAACTCTCTTCTGCCCCAACCGAGCTTCTGCCCCAGCCGCACGGGGATACTGCGGTTCTCCACCGCCTGTCCGGGGGCAAACAAATCGTCGCAGCCATACACCAGCACAGGGACGTTGTTGCTCGTATGGCTCCCGGAATGGAAGGTATAGCGGCCGTTTTCCTGATACAGGTCGCCGGTTTCGTGGTCCGCCGTCACCAGTACGATGGTATTGCCGTCGGCACGGGCGAAATTCACGGCGGTTCTGATGGCGTCGTCGAAGCCTTTCACGGCGTTGGCGGTATCACGGATCTTTTCGGGATAATCCGGGCCGTTTTCCTTGCGGTGGGAATTTTTGTCGATGTGCGCCCCTTCGATCATCAGGAAGAAGCCTCTGTCGTTGTCGGCGTTCAGCAGTTCAATGGCCTTTGCGCTCATTTCGGCAAGGCTGGGAGACGGATCGTCCGCCTTGAGCGGCACCCGCCAGGTGTCGCCGCTGAACTGGCCGAAGCTGCGCTCGCCGGGAACCAGCGCGTTCATTTCTTCTTTGGTGGTAATATACTTCCAGCCGTTAGTCTCGGCCGCCTCCCGGGTCGCCGCCTCTTCGTCCGCGCCCCAGATCAGGTCAATGTCGGAAGCAAGCTGCTGTTCCGAGATCACGTCGTTCTTATCGCGGGAAACCACGTGGGCCGAGAAGGAAGCGGGCGTGGCGCCGGAGGTTTTATCGGAGGTCACGATGCCGGTCTTCATCCCGTGCGCGATGGCGTTTTCGGTAAAGGAACGCGTCTGGACAAATACGCCGAGAGGATCGAATACAAACACGCCCAACGTGCCGTTGATCACACGGACGCCGCAGGCAAGGGCGGTGCCGCCGGCTGCGCTGTCGGTGGTAACGTGCGAGGCGGAATGGGTCTTGCTCTGCCCGCGCAGGTCGCAGTTCGCGTCCATAAACAGATCGTAGCCCTGCTCTCTCGCCAGCATGAGATGATTTTCTCCCATGCCGTCGCCGATCATAATGATCACGTTTTTCGCGGTGGCCGCGGTCTCTTCACCGGAAGCAAACGCCGTGGAAGGCAGCAGCGCGAAAAGCATACACAGCGCAATAAAGAGCGCCGTGAACCGATTTTTTCTCATCAAAACCGACCTCACTTTCTTTTATACGTCTACTATACAAAATTTCGGCGAGCCTGTCAAGCAACAAATACAGTATTCTTAAAGCATGCACACGAAAAAAGAGGAAAAAAAGAAACAAAAACCGGAATCAACAGAAGAAAACGGCAGAAAGGCGCATCCGTTTTCCCCGACGATTTCCGATCCGCCGCCCTTGACAAACCGTTTGTTTTCCCATAGAATAGAAATGATTTTATAAAAATGGAGGTAATTCTATGGCAAGCGCAGCAGGCAGACTGTTTTCCTTCATCGCCCGGGCGGCGGGCAACGTGAATCCCCTTGTGGTGGAGCGGAAGAAAAAGCAGGTGGTCAAAGATCTTCGCAGCATGGAGCCCCTGTTCCGGCACTATATCCCGCCCATCGGCTACAGCTATAAAAAAGAGGACGCAAACGGCGTCCCGGCGGAGGTCTTCCGCAAAAAGAAAAACGGCTCCGACAACGTGGTGCTGATGATCCACGGCGGCGCCTATATCTCCCGCATGATGTTCTACTACCGGCTGCTCAACCGGCGCTGGTCAAAGGCCTCCGGCGGCGGAACGGTGGTGAATTTTGATTACCGCTGCGCCCCCGAGCACACCTACCCCGCGGCGCTGGAGGATACCCTTGCGGTGTGGGACTGGCTGCTGGAGCAGGGCGTGAAGCCCGAAAACGTGGTCACCGTGGGCGACAGTGCCGGCGGCCACCTGAGCGTGAGCCTGCTGATGAAGCTGCGCGAGCAGGGCAAAACCATGCCCCGGGCCTCGGTGCTCATGTCTCCGTGGCTCGATATGACGGCGAGCGGCAGATCGTATGTGGAAAACTACGGCGTGGACCCGGTGTTCGGCATCAAGGGCGCAAAAATCACCGTCGACGAAGTTAAAAACCTGCTGATGAAAAGCGAGCTTTATATGTGGCTCGGAGACAACGACCGCACGGACCCCTATATCTCCCCGGTGTTCAATGAATTCGACAGCGCCTATCCTCCCGTTTTCGTCACGGTGGGCGGCGACGAAATGCTCTTAAGCGACGCCGAAACGCTGGTGGAAAAGCTGAAAAAAGCGGGCGTCTCCGCCTCGCTCCTCGTGGGCGACAGGATGTTCCACGCCTACCCCGTGTATCAGATCTTCCCCGAGGCGCGGCAGGCGCTCAAGGCCATCTCCGCCTTCATCAGAGGGCAATACGAGCTGTGACCGGGCGTTTCCCTCCTTTATAACCGCTTTCCGCGCCGAAACCGCCCGTTTCTTCTTTTTTTCGTGTTATTATGAAAGCGACAGGAGACATCCTGTCCCTCCCGACTCTTTTCCCCTGCCCTTTGCCGGATCGGCCCGTCGCCGCTCCGGCCTTTTTTTACAGAAAGCTTCTCCGCCAGACAGAGGCAGATGGCCTGTTCCTGTGAAAAAGGAAATGGGATCTTCCGCGTTCCCGTCCTCACGCCATGGTCTCCAGCATTTTTTCCGTCACCCGGTATTTTGTCGGCTTTCCAGCGGAAAAGGCGCGGAATTCCTCCAACATATATTCTCCCATCCTTGCCACTTCATTCCCGATGGAGCCCGCCATGTGGGGCGTTAAGATCACGTTCGGCAGGGTATACAGCTCGCTGCCCTTTTCGGGCGGTTCCGGCCAGGTCACGTCCAGCACGGCGACGCGGCCGGGTTTTTCTTTTAAGGCGGCGATCAGATCCGCCTCCGCCACCTGCTGTCCGCGGCCGGTATTGATGAACACGGCGTTGTCCGCCATTTTGTCAAAGCAGCGTTTGTCTATCATGCCCAAGGTCTGCGGGTTGTTGGCCAGATGGTTCGAGATCACGTGGCAGGCGGCGAACAGCGCCGGCAGCGCGTCTACCTTTTCAACGCCGAGTAAAGCCGCCCGTTCCGCGCGCAGGAACGGATCGAAGACCTTCACGTTCAGGCGGCAGCCCTTCAGCTTTTCGATGACAAGCGAACCGATCATTCCCGCGCCCACGATCCCCACGTTCGTGTTATAATTCCCGGGGTGGGGGCGCATAAAATCGTGCTCGGTCCACGTTTCGCCGGAACCCTTGTGCATGGTTTGAAAAAAGCCCTTGTTCGCCAGCACGATCTCGGCCGCCGTCACCTCCGCCACCGGCACGGCGTTTGCGCCCCAGGCGGAAAACACGGCGATCCCCCGGCTTAAAAAAGGCCGGGCGAAATACTGCACCGTACCCGCCGCGTAAAACACCGCCTTCAGGCCGGGCAGCAGCGCCGCCAGCTCCGCTTCGGACAGCGTCGCGATCCCCCAGGTGGAAAACGCGTATGCAACGTCTTTCAGCTCCGGGTGCGGTTTCCCGTCCCGCAGCGCGTCTTCGGTGTAATACGCCGGGAGGAGCTCCAGCGACTCCCCCAGCGCGGCCTTCGTTTCTTTGGAATAGGCGTTGGCAATGGCCGCCTCGGTTCCCATGAATATGGCTTTCGGCTTCATGTGCTTCCCCTCTCCCGCCTTGTTTTTTCGGTTTCATTCTACTCCGGGCGATACGCAAAGTCAAGACGGAGAACGAAAAACCGGGATGCGGCAGAGCGTTCGGCTGCATCGCCCGGCAGTGCAAAAAAAAGGAGCGCGGCGTCCCCGCATCCGGGAACACAGGAAATAAAGAAACGGGGATCTGTTTTTGCGTTCCGTCAAAAAATACATATTCCGCTCCATTTAATTATTGAATCCCCGCGGATTGTATGATATGATTTAAGAAAAAAGGAAAGAGGGCGCAGCCATGCAGAAATATCTTGCCATGATCCTGACCATGATCCTGATGCTCCAGACCTTTTTCGGGTTACTGGGAGAAAAATACGACGTATACGAAAACCTCCGCTACGGCGAGGCCGCGCGCGATCTTGTGACCGTATACGTGCCGAAAACCGCCTACGACCGGGAAGAGAACGGCTGTATCCTCTACCTGCACGGCGGCTCATGGACGGGCGGCGAAAAAGAAGATATGGCGCCCCAGTGCAGGCAGCTTGCCATGAAGGGCTACGTGACCGCCACCATGAGCTATTCCCTGTGCACCGCCGGCACCGCCACCGACGTGACCGTTTACACCATGATGGACGAGATCACCGCCTGCATCGGCGCGATCCGGGAATTCTCGGATGAAAAGGATCTGAACATCACAAAGCTCGCCACCTCCGGCTACTCCGCAGGCGGGCACGTTTCGATGCTCTACAGCTATTCGCGCCCCGAAGACTCCCCCATCCCGCTGGCGTTCACCGCCAACCGGGTGGGTCCCGCCGACATGACGAAAGCCGCGTGGGGCGAAATGTCCTATCCCCTTGTGACCATGCTCACCGGCACCGAGATCACCGACGAAATGAAAGGGAACGGCGAAGCTGAACGGCTGGCGGAAGAGATCTCCCCGGTGTATTACGTAACCAAAAACACCATGCCCTCCCTTTTTGCCTACGGCGGCAACGACCCCATGGTCACCAGAGGCAACCGCATCGCAATGGAAAAGAAATTCAAAGAGACCTTCGGCGCCAACGGCAGCGGCTACGACTATATTTTCTATCCCATGTCCGGACACGGGCTCCTGATGGACCCCCTCAGCGAAGACGCCTATTACAAAACGCTCTATCAATACTGCAAAACCTTTTTCGGGTATTGATTTTCCGGAACCGTCAGGCGGTTGGGCGGCGCCGTATCACGCCCGGTCGCCTTTATTTTGAAGGGGAAAACAAAATGAGATCCGCCCTTCGATAACCGTATAAGCAAGGAGAACCCAACCGTGAAAACCAACGCGACTTATTTTGTAAACGACGAAAAGCGACCGCTGCGCTACGGAGAAATCAACCTGATCAATCCCCCGCGGCGGCGGCTCAGGGGCGAGGAGCCCAAAACCGGCGTAGAGGCGCGCCCCGTGTTCTGCGGCTTCTGCGGCACCGACCTGGAGCTTATGCGCATGGGCGGAAGGAACGAGCTCACGCCAAAATTCCCGGCGGGCGAACAGAGGCTCGTCAACGGCCACGAGGGCGTGGTGTGGGTCCCGGGCGAAAACCGCTTTGCCGTCGTGCTCATCCGGGGCGGCGACAGCTTTGACCCCACCCGCTTTACCGAGGACGAAAGCTATTTTGAATACGGCTGCGACGGGGCGGACGGCCTGTTTGCCGACAAAAACTATTTTCACCCCGATATGCTGCTGCGCCTGCCGGAAGCCTATAGCGGCATAACAAAGCTGCCCCTTTCTCTGGCGAAAAAGCTGGTGTTTTCCGACCCCTACGCCTGCGCCGTTTTCCAGCACGAGCGGCTGTGCGACATCGGTGAAGCCCAGAATTTCCGCGTGGTCATGGCAAGGGAACGATGCAGCGAAGCAAAGGCGCGGGAACTCGCGGCGGAAGAGACCTTCGCAAGAGTGGTTGTCTACGGTCTCGGCACCACGGGGCTTTTCATCGGCGATCAGATCCGGCGTGGGCATCCGGCGGCAAAGCTCCTGTTCGTCGCCCGCAGCGGGGCAGACAGCCCCAAGGTACGGTTCTCGAAAAAACACGTTCCCTCCGACTACCTCTGCGCCGACGGCCTGACCGAAGAAGAAACCGCCGCAAGGATCAAAGAGCGCCTCGGCGGCACGGCCACCGTGTTCGTGGGGACCAGCGGCGCGGCGGCGGAGCATGAGATCGCGTTCCGGTACGGCGCGCTCGGCTGCAACGGGATCTACGACAGCTTTTCGCTGGGGCCACGGGTCAGCTTTGATTCCATGCCCTTCGGCTTTAAGAATCAGGTGATTTTCGCCTCCATCAATTTCACCCGGAAACATATGGAAAACGCCATTGAGATCCTGTCGCAAAGCCGTTTCGACGAGCTGGTGGAACTGATCGACAAAAACGATTTCATAAAAGACCCCATGGACGCGTACCTGAACAGAATTTACACCAAATCCGCGCCGCTGAAAACCGCTGTGGTGTGGAACGAAAGCTATATCGACCGCGAGAACTGAATTCGGAATACGGAGTTATTGTGTTGTGTAATCGCAATTTGCGCGATTACACTGATACCTGATACCTGTTACCTGAAATCAATCCAACCTATCCTACGGAGAACAGAAATGAAAGCCATTCAAATCACAAATCCCTACGAAATCAGAATCATCGAAAAAGAACCGCCCGTCCCGGGAGAAAACGAAGCGCTCCTGCAGGTGCTTTATTGCGGCGTCTGCGGGGCGGACGTGGCCTCCTACACCGGCAACCAGCCCTTTACCACCTACCCCCGCATCCCGGGGCACGAATTCTCGGCAAAGATCGTAAGCGTCCCCGGGAACGGCAAAGGGTTGAAAGCGGGCGATACCGTCACCTGCAACCCCTATTTCAACTGCGGGGTCTGCTACGCCTGCCGCCGGGGGCTTGTGAACGCCTGCCACGACAACCGGACGATGGGCGTGCAGCGGGACGGCAGTTTTCAGGAATACATCGCCATGCCAGTGGAGCGGCTCATCCCCGGCAAGGGCTTATCCGCAAAAGAGCTTGCGCTCATCGAGCCCTTTTCCATCAGCGCCCACGCCCTTTCGCGGGCGGCGGTGAACCCCGGCGACAACCTGCTGATCATGGGGGCGGGGCCAATCGGCCTGTTCGCCCTGATGAAAGCCAAAGCCATGGGCGCGCGGGTGGCGGTGGCGGATCTGCTTGACAACAGGCTGGCCCTTGCAAAAAGCTACGGCGCGGATCTGACAATCAACAACAAAACGGACGATCTGCACGAAAAATGCCGGGCGTTTACAAACGGCTGCGGCTTCGACGTGTGCGTGGAGGCCTGCGGCGCGCCCGAAACCTTTTTGGCCTGTATCAATGAGGCGGCCCACGGGGCGAACGTCATTCTTATCGGCAACGGCAAACGGGAGACTTCCTTCGTTCATTCCGTTCTGCTGAAAAAAGAGCTCAATGTTTTCGGCAGCCGCAACGCCTTTACAAAGGATTTTGAGACGCTCATCGACCTTGTTGCGGCAGGCGGGGCGGACGTGCTCGGTATGGTGAGCGGCGTGTATCCCGCCGCAAAGGCCGCGGAGGCGTTTGAGGCGCTCGCGCACAACGACGGGACGCTTGCAAAGCTCCTGATCTCATTTTCGGAGGAAGACGCATGATCATCGACGCCCACGCCCATTTGTGGAAAACCCAGACCGGCCGGCGGGACGACAAACCCGTGCGGTCTTTAACAAACGGCCTTTCTGATTTCGGCGGCGACGTGCGGCAGATGGCGCCGCCCTATATGGTGAGCGGCGAGAACTCCCCCGAAATGCTCATCGCCAACATGAATTATGCGGGCGTGAACGGCGCGGTGATCTTGGGCGAGGTGATGGACGGCAACCAGAACGATTATTTTCTCGCCGCAAAAAAGAAGTACCCCGACCGCCTGAAGGTCTGCGCCTTTTACGACGAGGGAGCGCCCTTTACCATGGAGGGCTTCGACGGCGTGAAGATCTGCGCCTGCAAGCTGAAGACCCCCGGGCTGCAAAAGCTTTATCCCATCTTCGAGGCGGCGGACAAGGCGCGTAAATTCGTCTGTATCGAGCTTTCGGACGGCGACGCCCAGACCGGCGAGCTCACGGAGATCATTCAGCAGCTCCCGACCCTGAAAATCGCGATCGGCCACTTCGGCATGGTCACAAGGAAGGGCTGGCAGGCGCAGATCCGGCTTGCCCGGCACAAAAACGTCTACGTTGAGAGCGGCGGTATCACGTGGCTTTTCAACAGCGAATTCTACCCCTATCCCTCGGCGGTGGACGCGATACGCGAGGCGGCGGAGATCTGCTCTATGGATAAGCTCATGTGGGGCAGCGACTACCCCCGCACCATGGTGGAGATCACCTATAAAATGAGCTTCGATTTCATCCTGAAATCCGATAAACTCAGCGAAGAGGAGAAACGGAAGTTCCTGTTTGCCAACGCGAAGGCGTTCTTCGGCTTCAACAGCCTCCC
>CACZOP010000057.1 GCA_902782845.1 Oscillospiraceae bacterium
CGGCGGGCTGGCCGATCCCTATGCTTCTTATCTTTCCGCTGAGGAATATGACATATATAAGAAAAAGAACGCTGAGGTCTTGCCCGGTGTCGGTGTGGAAACGGTTTACGACGAAACGGCGCAGGGGCTTCGTGTGATCCTTGTAACAGAGGATTCTCCCGCGTTTCAGGCTGGGATCGCCGCGGACGACCTGATCCTCTCGGTCAACGGGGACGCGGTGTCGCAGGAAAATCAACAGGCGCTGTCCGTTCTTCTTCAGACAGACGGTAAAGACCGGCTTGAACTGCTCCTTCGTCGTTCCGGGCAGGATACGGAACCGGCCGAAACGGAAACGGCGACGGCTCCCGAGAGCCCGGCGGATAACGCCGAAGAAATACAGCATACGGATCCGGACGCGCAGACTGAAGAAACGCAGCCGGAAGCCGCGACGGCGGCTGAAGAGAACGCTGCCGGGCCGTCGGTCGTTTCCGAATTCAGCGTGACGCTGGATCGCGGCTACGCAGCGCCCTCCTGCAAAGGAGAGAAACGCGACGGCGTGGGGTATATCCGTATTTCCCGTTTTGCAGGGGATACGGATACGCTGGTCGGTGAAGCGTTGGACGCCTGCCTTTCGGCAGAGGTTGGCGGTCTGATTTTTGACGTACGCAACAACGACGGCGGCAATATCGCCGTCGCCGCGAAAATCATCGACAGGATCGTGCCGTTGGCGACCGGAGGGACCGGCGCCATTGCGACAGAAAAAAACGCCGCCGGTGAAACGGTGGCGCTGTATGCCGCAGATGCCGAAGCGGTGCATCTGCCGATCTGTGTTCTGATGAACAGCCGCACGGGCGGCGCTGCGGAGCTTTTCGCCTGTGACCTGCGCGATTTCGGGAAGGCGCAGCTGGTGGGAGAGCCCACCATGGGGCACGGAACAGTGCAGCAGGCGTTTGAACTGACGAACGGCGACGCCGTGGTGCTCACCGTGTCGGAAATCGTTCCTTATCTCGGAAACAGCTTCAACGGCAGCGGGATCACGCCGGATCGGGTGATTCCCATGTCGCCTGCGGATAAGGACCGGCTGTTTTCTGCAAACGCGCCTGCGGACGCCCAATACAGGGCGGCGCTTTCCATGCTGCTTGCCTGACGGATCGCTGCCGGGAATTACGGCGCATCCCGGAATACGATATACGGCGCGATTTCTTCGAGGATCCCGTTCCCGATCCCGTCGATTTTCAGCAGATCGTTATATTCGGTGAATAATCCGTATTCCTCGCGATACGCGACGATCGCCTCAGCTCTTGCCTCTCCGATGCCGGGGAGGCTTTTCAGTTCTTCGGCGGTCGCGGTGTTGACGTTGATTTTTCCGTTGCTGCTGTCCGCCGGCGCCGCGTCGAAGGCCTGCTGTGCGGTCTGTGCCGCCAGCTCTTCGTAAAACGCAAGCTGTGTGGCCGATTTGTGCGTAAAGAAGCTGACGCCGACAAAGAACAGCAACGAGAGCGCGAATACGATCAGCAAACAGTAAAACGCGGTTTTATATGGCGCTTTCTCTTCCGCTTCCGGTTCCGTGCCGGCGGCGGTCGTTTCTTTTTCCTTCGCTTTGGTTTTCGCCGGATCGTCGGTGTTTGTTCCGGTTGGTTTTTTGCCGGATCTCCCGTGCGCCTCCGTTTGGCGGTTACTGTTCGAATCCATCATTTTCGTTTGTTCCTGTATTGTTTTGCAGCCCGGATGATTGCGGGCGGAAGCGCGATCACGGCTGCGGCGATCCCCACTCTGCCGAAGGCGTGGAGCTTCATGCTGGTTTTATCGTGCAGAACCGCGATGCTGCCGCTGAGCGATCTGCATTTCTTTCCAAGCAGATCTCTGTAGCGGAGCATATGCGTATCCAGAACGAAGGGCGCGTCCTGCCTGAAATCCAGAATCCGGACGCCCTGCCGCAGTCCGTCGCCGTAAACGTTGAAGGACGCTGTTTTGCATTGCCCGAGAATAATACCGTCGTGCATGCCGACAAAATCGTTCAGGTGGTCGTGGCCGAAGAACGCGGCGAAAACGCTGCCGGTCTCCTTGAATACTTCAAATTCTTTGCTGTTGTAGCCCGGAGAACAGGGCGCCTCGCCGAAATATCCCTCCACGCCTTTTCGTTTGGTGAAGAATTTTCCGCGGGTCTCGTTCTGCCCTGCGACCCCGCCGCCCAGCATAACAAATGGCGCGCTTTCCTTCAGCAGGGCGTATTCCTCCGGCACGGGGATATGCTGGAAAACCACGGTGGGAACGTGGCCGCAGCGGCGGGTGGTTTCCTCTGTGGTCGCTTTGATCCACCGGAGCTGCTCCGGCTGCACATAGTCGTAAACGCTGTAATCCCGTGCCTCTGCGTTGCTGCCGGAGTAAACGCAAAGCAGCTCCAACGCCGGATCGCCGGTTTCGGGATCCCGCACGGAGAGCCTGAAGTCCCCGAAGTCGGTGATATCTTCCGGCATGATGATCCCGGGCAGTGAAGCGTAGATCCGGTACAGGGTTTTTAAATCCATACCGGCATATTGCAGATCGTGATTTCCCAGAATGAACGTAAAAGGCGTATCGGTCTGTACGTATGGCTGCGTGATCCGCAGCAGCGTTTCCCGCACCTCCTCCGGCGTATTCCCGCCGGCGTTATCGCCCATCAGGACCACAAGGTCCGGTTCCGCTGCTTCGAGCGCGGCGTATTGCAGCGAGAGGTAATCCTTGATGACGTCCTGCTCGTGCTTTGTATCGTCCTCAGGGCGGCAATGCGGATCGCCCACCAGCATGATGCGGTATTTTTTGTTTTGAAATTGCAAATTTTTCATTGAATCCGTTTCACCCAGACTGCATATTTCCGCTTCCGTTTGTTCATACTATCGATAAACGGAAGGAAGTGATAAAATGTTGGATCGAATCGCGTTGATTCTGGTTGTGATCGGCGCGCTGAACTGGGGCGCCGTCGGCCTGTTCCGCTTTGATCTTGTGGGCTGGATCTTCGGCGGTCAGACCGCCATTCTCAGCAGGATCATTTATACCGTCGTGGCGTTGGCAGGTATTTGGTGTATTTCGCTTTTGTTCCGCCGCAACGAAGTACTTGTATCGGATCAGGACGCTTAATACAAATGAGTATAAGATTCAACGGGAGCTGCCGCCGGCAGGCGTTTCGCACACAGTTGATATCCATTCTAAAAACAGACCGGAGATTGCTGAGATCTCCGGTTTTTCAGTTTATGGATGATGTCCGGTCACGCCAGCGCCTCGCGCAGCGCGTCGGTTCGGTCGGTGCGTTCCCACGTCAGATCCAGGTCGGTTCTGCCCACATGGCCATAAGAGGAAACATTCTTGTAGATGGGTTTTCTGAGCTCCAGATAGTCAATGATGGCAGCGGGGCGCAGATCAAATACTTTCGTTACCGCCTCGGCGATCTTTTCATCCGGAACAATGCCGGTCCCGTAGGAATCCACCAGCACCGAAACGGGCTTTGCCACGCCGATGGCATAGGCAAGCTCCACCTGGCATTTTTTCGCAATGCCGGCGGCAACGATGTTTTTCGCAACGTATCTTGCCGCATATGCAGCGGAACGGTCTACCTTTGTGGGATCCTTGCCCGAAAACGCGCCGCCGCCGTGGCAGGCGTAACCGCCGTAGGTGTCCACGATGATCTTTCTTCCCGTGAGTCCGCTGTCGCCCGCGGGGCCGCCGATCACGAAGCGCCCGGTGGGATTGACGAAGTATCTGGTGTTTTCGTCCAGCAAAGCGGGATCGATGACGGGCTTGATCACGTGCTCGATCATATCCTTGCGGATGGTCTCCAGCGTAACGGTATCTTTATGCTGCGTGGAGATCACAACGGTGTCTACCCGCACGGGCGTATTACCGTCGTATTCCACCGTGACCTGCGTTTTTCCGTCCGGCCGCAGATAGGGGAGCGTTCCGTTCTTGCGCACCTCAGACAGGCGTTTTGCCAGCTTATGCGCCAACGCGATGGGCAGCGGCATCAGTTCGGGCGTTTCGTCGCAGGCAAAGCCGAACATCATGCCCTGGTCGCCTGCGCCGTGCAGGTTGTAGGCGTCGGTTTCGCCGCTTTTCAGTTCCAGCGAATTGCTCACACCCATATCAATATCCGCGGATTGCTTATCCAGAGAACAGAGCACCGCGCAGGTGTTGCCGTCGAAGCCCGCCTCGGGGGAGTCGAAACCGGTGTCGATGATCGCCTGCCGGACAACGGCGGGAATATCTACGTTTGCTTTTGTTGAGATCTCGCCCATCACCAACGCCATGCCGGTGGTGCAGATAGCTTCGCAGGCCACGCGGGAAAGGGGATCCTGTTCCAGCAGCGCGTCCAGCACGGAATCGGAAATCCGGTCGCAGATTTTATCGGGATGCCCCTCGGTTACGGATTCGGATGTGAAAAAATGCTTTGCCATACCTTTTTTGTTCACAAAAATCTTTGTGTCTTTTACCTTTCGTGTTGTTGTGCGTTTTCGGAGCGGGCGAAAGAAAACCGGCAAATAAAAAAGCCCGCGCAGACGGTCTGCACGGTACAGGTTTTCCCTTATCTGTCGGCATAACCGTCGGACTTGGCACCTTGCGAATGCAGGTTGCCGGGCATCATAGGGCCGTTCCCTCCGCCACTCTTCATAAGGATTATGAATTTAATTAAATTATAATACGGTTGCCCCTGCTTGTCAATACCAATGTAATTTTTCGACCTTTTTTGGTCAAAAGTGTCAATTATCAGAAAAAAACAAACGCTCCGCCTGATAAAAGGGGAGCGTCTGAAAGTGAAGATAGTCTGTATTGATTACAGTGTTTCGGCCACTAATTCGTCGATGGTCTTTTCGGGCGCGGCGATGCCTGCAAAGATGAATTTCAGCATGAAATCGTGGAATTTCAGCAGATTCTCTTTTTTCAGATAAGTATAAGCGAACATATAATCCGCCCACAGGTCGCCTGTGTTGTCATGCGGCATCAGGTTCAGATACAGCGAAGGCCAGGCAAGGCCGGTGTTCACATGGTTTGCCGAGAAATTCAGCTTCACGTCGTCGCTGTTGAAATACGGCTGATAGGTCAGCACGCAGGAGATATAGGTGCAGTCCGCCGGCACATGATAGGCCTCGCTCATCCATTCGGTGTAGCGGTCTTTCATTACGCCGATATGGCGGTACATCTCGCGCTGGGTGCGGGTCATCTCCAGAAGGCCCTCTTTGAAGGTTGCCGTGCCGGGAATGATGGTTCTCCACGTGATCTGATGCGCCACGGTCATACCGCAGTTCTTCTGATAAAGCGTAGCGCGGCGGGCGCCGGTGGTATCGAAGCAGACGTCGTCGCAGCCGGAATTATGTGCAAGGTAGGTCCGGAACGCCAACGCGTAATAAACCTGCGCCGACAGATTGTTCGCTTTTGCGGCGTCGTCGATGGCTTTTACCGTTTCGGCTGGGATGCGGATGGGCATACTTTCGCCCGCATACTGTGAGTAATCCTGCGCCTTGCCGTAGCGCTTCCCTTCGATGTATTCGGGGCTGGGCTTCGGGTTCATAGAGGCGAAACAGGGCTCCGGGGTGTAATAATTCTTCCACCACTCAATGTCCGCGTCGTGCTTGGGGCTTTCCTTATATTTCCATGAGTCCTCGATCGCTTTTTCGGGGCCCACGCCCTCCGGCGGCAGCTCGGTGCCGTTCACCAGCGCGTTATAGCACTTATCAAAATAAACGATGGTGTAGATCATGCCCACGGAATCCATCAGCTCGTGGAAACCGTTGAAATAAATGGAATGCTTGCCGTTGGGCGTACGGATCAGCTTGAAATCGTAAAGCTGTACGTCCATGCACTCGTTCGGGAAAGGCGTGGAAGCCAGCTCAAAGATGTATTCCTCCACGTCTTCGTCGGTTTTATCGGAAAAGTCCACGATCTCAAAGCCGGTGGGTTCCTCGTCGCTCATATACTGCACCAGCTCTCCGTCGTCCTGTTTATGCAGACGCAGGGTGCAGTAGGGCAGGCGCTTGACCGCGATTTTCATTGCTTCCACGGCTTTTTCTTCGTCGATTTCACTTTCAAGATCAACTCTGACGGGAATGTTCAGCAGGGAAAGCGGTGCGTCTTTGATATACTCTAAAAGCGCTTGCTGATCGTAAGATAAGCGCAGATAATTCGGCGTACTCACTTTTTTATCCTCCTCAGATTCTTTCGTTCAGATAGTCTACCAGATCCTGCACGGAGAAGATATCGTTCAGATCCTCCGTTTCGATGGTCACGTCGAACTCGTCCTCCATCTGACCGACCATGGTCATGATGTCCAGGGAATTCATTGCCATGTCCGCAAGAAACTGGGTTTCGGGCTTGATATCATCCTTGGGAATATCAACATACTCCAGAATAATATCGCGAACTTTGTCAAACATTTGCAAAATCTCCTTTGGTTTTTTATTTATTCACAGCGGCGATTTTGAACCGCTGGATTTTATGGGTGGTGCTTTTTTCAAACTCTTTTTCGGTGATCTCATAAGCGGAAATCCGTTTGAAACTCGGAACGTCTCTGTTGAAGGCCTTCATGTCGTCTTCCATAAACGCTTTCTGCGTTTCCGGGGTGTCGAGATTGTGCTCCTTGCAGAAATCCCTGTCAAGATAACACAGGGCGTGAATGCCGCTGTTGTCTTTTGCTGCGTAGACCACGCATTCCTTGATATAAGGGATGTGCCGCATCAGCGCGTCTTCCACTTCTTCCGGAAATACGTTCTTGCCGTTGGGCAGAATGATCAGGTTCTTCAGCCGTCCGTTGATATAAAGGAAATTGTCTTTGTCCACGTGGCCGATATCGCCGGTGCGGAACCAGCCGTCTTCGGTGAATACCTTTGCCGTGTCTTCCGGGGCTTTATAGTAGCCTTTCATCACGTTGTCGCCGCTGATCTGGATCTCGCCGTTGCCGTCCTCATCAGGGTCGACGATGCGTACCTGGGTGGTGGGCAGCACGTGTCCAACGCTGCCTTTCCGCACCTTCGCGCTGGGATTGACCGCCGCAACCGGGCTGCATTCGGTGATACCGTAGCCGTTATATACGTTGACGCCGATATTGTCTAAAAAGTCGATGGTTTCCTGTGAGAGCGCCGCGCCGCCGCAGATGATCATACGCAGATTGCCGCCCAGAGGTTTCAGAATCTGTGCAAAGAAATGCCGACGCATATCAATGCCCACTTTGCGAAGTCCGTTTGAAATTGTAACCATCCGGTTGAACGTCGCTTCTTTTCCTTCGTCCACGATCTGTTTTTTGATCTTGCGTACGATCAAATCCAGCATCATGGGCACCATGCAGCTCATTTCGGGAGAAAAATGCTCCAGATTCTTGAGCAGGTGCTTTAAGTCGTCGTTCAGGTTCACGGTGGTGCCGCAATACATGCAGCTCATCAGATGCGCGTGCAGCTCGTAGGAATGGTTCACCGGCAACACCGAAATGCTGGTGTCGGGGAAGTGCAGCAGCCGCGCGCAACCGCGCAGCGTACCCATGATGTTCCGGTTGGAGAGCATCACACCCTTGTTCGCGCCGGTGGTGCCGGAGGTGTAGATGATCACGCAGGTTTCGTCGGGATCGATTTGCTCTGGCAGGGCGCCGCGGCCTTTCTGTTCCAGCAGAGCCTTCCCTTCGGCCACCAGATCGTCAAACGCGATCACGGTATCGCAACCGGCAACCTCTGTTACGTCTTTATTACGCATGACGCAGATCTCATTGACGTTCGGGCAGTCCGGCAGCGCCTTCTGGAGCTTTCTTAATCCCTTTGCGGAAGAGAAAACCAGATCCACGTCCGCGAAATCAAGCTGCTTCTCAATGGTTTCGGGGCCGATCTCCTTATCGATCGGGATACAAACGCCGACGCCGCTGACGATGGCGATATAAGCCGAAATCCATTGCTCTGAGGCTTCTCCGTAGAGCGCAATGTGTTTGCCCCTGTATCCGCGCGCAAGCAGCGCCGCCCGCAGGGCTTCCACCTGAGAAGCGACCTCTCCGAAGGTGATCTCCAGTTCTTCGTTTTTGCTTTCGATTTGCCGGTATGCGATTTTTGTGGGATAACGATCCCTTGCATGCGTAAGGATCTGATAGAGCGTTGTGAA
>CACZOP010000058.1 GCA_902782845.1 Oscillospiraceae bacterium
ACAACGATTCTTCCGCTCCCCGCCGCCGGAAATGAAAAGAGAAAGAAAACCGCGCGCCTGTCTCCAAAGAAAAAGCAGAACCGGGGGAAGCTCCCTTGGCTCTGCTTTGTTGTTTGTATCTGTTTTCGGGAATCAGCCGCCGAGATACGCCTTTTTGATCTCCTCGCTCTGCATAAGCTCCTTGCCGGTGCCGGTGAGGATGATCTTGCCGTTTTCCAGCACGTAGGCGCGGTCGGAGATCGCCAGCGACTTATTGGCGTTCTGCTCCACCAGCAAAATGGTGGTGCCGCTCCCGTGGAAGGCCTTGATGATCTCGAAGATCTCGTCCACCAGAATGGGCGACAGCCCCATCGAAGGCTCGTCCAGCATCAGAAGCTCCGGCTTGCTCATCATGGCGCGGCCCATGGCCAGCATCTGCTGCTCGCCGCCCGAAAGGGTGCCTGCGATCTGCTTGCGGCGTTCTTTGAGCCGGGGGAAGTGATGGAACACGTTTTCAGCACGCTCGGCGTATTCGGCGCCTGGCCGCGTATACGCGCCCATTTCGATATTTTCCTCCACAGTCATCTGCTGAAAGATCCGTCTGCCCTCGGGCACGTGGGCGATGCCCATGGAAACCACCTTGTGGGCAGGCACGTTGCCCAAAGGCTTGCCGTTGAACACGATGCTGCCGGTTCTGGAGCGCAAGAGGCCCGAAATCGTTTGCAGGGTGGTGCTTTTGCCCGCGCCGTTGGCGCCGATAAGGGTAACGATCTCGCCCTGCTGCACCTCGAACGAAATATCCCGGATGGCATGGATGGAGCCGTAATAGACGTTGATGTTGTTCACTTCAAGCATTGCCATAGCTTCATCCCTCCATACTGTTGTTGCCGAGATAGGCTTTGATGACCTCGGGGTTCGACTGGATCTCCTCCGCGGTGCCCTTGGCGATGATCTTGCCGAAGTTGAGCACGCAGATGCCTTCGCAAATGCCCATGACCAGCTTCATGTCGTGCTCGATCAGAAGCACGGCGATGCCGAAGGTGTCGCGGATTTTCACGATGTTTTCCATCAGCTCCGCCGTTTCGTTGGGGTTCATGCCCGCGGCGGGCTCATCCAGCAGCAGGAGCTTGGGGTTGGTGGCCAGCGCCCGCACGATCTCGAGCCTGCGCTGCGCGCCGTAGGGCAGGTTGCCGGCGTAGAGGCCTGCCATATCCTGCATGTCAAAAATGGAGAGCAGCTCCATGGCGCGGTCGTGGAAGACCTTTTCCTGCTTCCAGTAGGGCGGCAGGCGCAGCACGCCCGAAAGGGTGGAATATTTCACCTGATTGTGCAGGCCTACGCGGACGTTTTCCTCCACCGTCATATTGGAGAAAAGGCGGATGTTCTGGAAGGTCCGTGCGATGCCCATTTTGCACACCTGCACGGTGGTTTTGCCGGTGGTGTCGATCCCGTCGAGCATGATGGAACCGTGGGTGGGGTTATACACCTTGGTGAGCAGGTTGAACACGGTGGTTTTGCCCGCGCCGTTGGGGCCGATGAGCCCCGCGATCTCGGTTTTGCCGATGACGAAATTGAAATCGTCCACCGCCTTTAAGCCGCCGAACTCAATACCCAGATGGATGCATTCCAGCACCGGGGGGCTGTCCATATCCCGCTCGGGGATGATCGCCATGCTGGGGACGGGGACCATTTTGCCTTTTTCGAACTTCTTCATTGCACGGCTCCCCCTTCCTTTTTTTTATTGAAAGGATTGATCTTCTGCAGCAAAGCCTTGAGCTGCGGATTATTGGTGGCAAGCATCACGAGGATCAGCACGATGGCGTAGATCAGCATCCGGTAGTCGGAGAACTGACGCAGCGCCTCGGGCAGGATATAAAGCACCGTGGCGGCGATGATGGAACCCAGCATATTGCCGAGGCCTCCCAGCACCACGAACACCAGCACCAGGATAGAGGTGTTGAAATTGAACTTCACGGCGGTGATGCCGGTGAAATTCAGGCCGTAGAGCACGCCCGCCACGCCCGCAAGGGTGGTGGAGATCACAAAAGCGATCATTTTGTATTTCATCACGTTCACGCCCATGGATTCCGCGGCGATACGGTTGTCACGGATAGCGATCACCGCGCGGCCGGTGCGGCTGCGGATGAAATTCTGCACGATAAACAGCGTGATCATAATCATTACGAAACCGGCAAAAAAGGTGGAAATGGTTTTTGTGCCCACGGCGCCCTGCGCGCCCTTGATGATGGCCTTGCCGCCCTCCAGCAGGTTCAGGTCGGCGACGGACTTGTCGCCCTTGAAATTGAAGATGATATGCACGCCCTTGGAATCATGCCCCACAATGAGGCAGTTGATGATATCCATGATGATCTCGCCGAAGGCAAGCGTCACGATGGCAAGGTAGTCGCCCCGGAGACGCAGCACCGGCAAGCCGATCAAAAAGCCCGCGACGGCGGCGATCACCGCGCCGAACAAAATGGAGATGCACAGGCGGACTGCCTCGTTCGGCACCGTGTCGACAAGGCTTTGCGAAACCACAACGCCCGTAAACGCGCCGAGACTCATAAAGCCCGCGTGGCCGAGGCTGAGCTCGCCCATGATGCCCACGGTGAGGTTCAGCGAAAGCGCCATGATGATGTAGCAGCACACAGGCACCAGGAGCCCCTGCATTTTTTTGTTCAGTATGCCGCCCTGGTTCATAAACGTTACGGCAAGGAACGCTGCTGTTACAACGATATAGGTGAGATAATGATTCAGCTTGAAGCCGCTTGCATTCTTTTTTAATTTGCTCATGCCGACCCCTCCTTACACCTTCTCGGGAACATATTTCCCGAGCAGTCCGGCAGGACGGACCAGCAGCACCACGATCAGCACCGCAAACACGATGGTGTTGGCAAGCTGGGTGGAAATATACGCCTTTGCAAAGGATTCGATGATCCCAAGCAGCAGGCCGCCCAAAAATGCGCCCGGAATGGAACCGATGCCGCCGAACACCGCCGCCGTGAAGGCCTTGATGCCGGGCATGGAGCCTGTGGTGGGCACAAGGGTGGGATAGGAAGAGCAGAGCAGCACGCCCGCGATGGCGGCCAGCGCCGAGCCGATGGCAAAGGTGACCGAAATGGTTTTGTTCACGTTGATACCCATGAGCTGCGCCGCGCCCTTATCCTCAGAGCAGGCACGCATGGCCTTGCCCATTTTGGTTTTTGCCGTGAACACGGTGAGACCCACCATGATCACGACGCAGGCGAGAATGGTCAGGATCGACACGTAAGAAATGGAAAGCTGATTGCCGAACAACTTGAGCGTGCCGTTCACAACGGACTGATAGCTCTTGACGTTCGCGCCCCAGATCAGCAGCGCCGAATTCTGCAAAAAGTAAGAAACGCCGATGGCGGTGATCAGCACCGCGAGCGACGGCGCCGCGCGCAGCGGCTTATAGGCAAGCCCCTCGATGAGAATACCGAGCAGCGTGCAGACCGCCATGGCAAGCAGCACGGAAACCCATACGGGCAAGCCAAGCTTTGAAAGCGCGATATAAGAAATATAGCCGCCCACCATGATCACGTCGCCGTGGGCGAAGTTCAGCATTTTGGCGATGCCGTAGACCATGGTATAACCGAGCGCGATGATCGCGTATACGCTGCCGAGGCTCAGTCCGCTGATCAGATAAGATAAAAACTCCATGCGAAACCCCGTTCCTCAAAAAACTAAAAATCGGCCGCCGTGTGTTCCGGAAGCCGTTCTATGGCTTTGGGAATACCGCCCCGAAGAGCGGTATTCCCGTATCGTTTCAGTATTGCGGCGTAATAAAACCGGTCTCCGTTACGGAGTCACATACACGCCGTCCTTGATCACAACAGCTCTGGGGGCCTTGGCCACGGCGCCGTTGTCATCCCAGGTCATGCCCGCGCCGGTCAGACCGTCGTAGGACAGAGAGGTCATCTGAGCGGTAAGCGCGTCGCAGATCGCGGCAGCGTCCATATCGTCGGTGCAGCCGGCAGCGTTCAGCGCGTTGTAGATGATATACACAGCGTCATAACCGTCGGCGGCGAACTGGTTGGGCGTCTCGCCGAACTGCTCGTTGTACTTGGCAACGAAATCGGCAGCCGTGGGATCGTCGGCGGAGAAGGGAGTCAGCAGCATAACGCCCTCGGCAAGAGAAGCGTCAAAGCCTTCCATGGTCAGGATGCCGTCCATGCCGTCCACACCGAAGAAGATGGG
>CACZOP010000059.1 GCA_902782845.1 Oscillospiraceae bacterium
ATGGTCGTCGTCCGTAATTCCTGCCACTACGGCATCGCCGGCTACTACACCTCCATGGCTACCGAGAACGGCTGCATCGGTCTTACCGGCACCAACGCCCGTCCGTCCGTCGCTCCCACCTTCGGCGTGGAAGGCATGTTCGGTACCAACCCGCTGACCCTCGGCGTCCCCACCGATGAAAAGTTCGATTTCAATATCGACTGCGCCACCTCCATCACCCAGAACGGTAAAATCGAATACTATGCCCGTATCGGTGAAGACGTGCATCCCGGCACCGTGATCGACACCAACGGCAATCCCGTGGAAGGCGACTCCGGCGCCGCGCTCAAGCAGATCCGCAACGGCACGGCCGCGCTTACCACGCTCGGCGGTATCGGCGAGGCTCTGGGCGGCTACAAGGGCTACGGCTACGCGCTGTTTGTTGAGCTGCTTTCCGCCGTGCTGCAGGACGGCGCATACGGCAAGGATCTCGACGGTAAAGATGAAAACGGCAACATCCGTCCCTATCATCTCGGTCATTTCTTCATTGCCATCGATACCAACCATTTCCTGGGCGAAGAGATCTGCCGCAAAAAGGCGGGCGATATCATCCGCTCCATCCGCGCTTCCAAAAAGATGCCCGGCGCCGAAAGAATCTATTCCGCCGGCGAAAAAGAGTATGAGATCTGGAAGACCAGAGAGCCCTCCGGCGTGCCGATCAACGAGTCCGTGCAGGGTGAGATCAACGCTGTGAGAGACGAACTTGGCCTTGATTATACCTTCCCCTGGGAAGAAAACTACAAGCCCTATCCCGAGACGAAAAAAATCACCGCGCACATCGAAAACCTGTAAATTATATTTTCATAGGAGAAAACAAATATGGACTACAGAAAAGAATCTCTCAGACTTCACGGCGAATGGAAAGGCAAAGTTGAAGTCGTTGCCCGTGCGAAGGTCGACAGCAAAGACGCGCTGTCCCTTGCCTATACGCCCGGCGTTGCCGAGCCCTGCCTGGAAATCCAGAAGGATTACAACAAGAGCTGGGAGCTGACCCGCCGCTGGAACATGGTAGCTGTGGTTACCGACGGCACCGCCGTTCTCGGCCTCGGCGATATCGGCCCCGAAGCCGGTATGCCCGTGATGGAAGGCAAATGCGTGCTCTTTAAGGAATTCGGCGGCGTGGACGCTTTCCCGCTCTGCGTGCGCACCAAGGACGTGGACGAGATCGTCGATATCGTATACAAAATCAGCGGTTCCTTCGGCGGCGTGAACCTTGAGGATATCTCCGCGCCCCGCTGCTTCGAGATCGAAAAGAAGCTCAAAGAAAAGTGCGACATTCCGATCTTCCACGATGATCAGCACGGCACCGCCGTCGTTTGCTCCGCGGCGCTGATCAACGCCATGAAGCTCACCGGCAGAAAACTGGAAGACTGCAAAGCCGTTATCAACGGCGCAGGGAGCGCAGGCGTTGCCATCGCGAAGCTGCTCATGTCCCTCGGTCTGAAAGACGTGATCCTGTGCGACCGCACCGGCGCGATCTATGAAGGCAGAGAGAAGATGAACCCCTTTAAGGATGAAATCGCCAAGGTCACCAACCGCGGCATGACCAAGGGCACTCTTGCCGACGCTATCAAGGGCACCGATATCTTCATCGGCGTTTCCGCTCCCGGCGTGCTGACGCAGGATATGATCCGCACCATGAATCCCGATCCCATCGTCCTGCCCATGGCGAACCCCACGCCCGAGATCATGCCCGACGAAGCGAAGGCTGCGGGCGCTGCCATCGTGGGTACCGGCAGAAGCGACTTCCCGAACCAGATTAACAACGTGCTTTGTTTCCCGGCTCTGTTCCGCGGCGCGCTTGACGTTCGCGCCAGCGATATCACCGAGAATATGAAGATTGCGGCGGCTTACGCCATCGCAGGCCTTGTTGATGAAGACAAGCTCAGCCCCGATTTCATTATGCCTGAAGCCTTTGATCCCCGCATCCGTGAAACCGTTGCCAAGGCTGTCGCCGAGGCTGCCATCAAAGACGGCGTCGCAAGAATCTGAATTCGCTTCTGATATTATTTTGTTTCATTATTATGAGAGGCTCTTTCAAAAGCTGCCTCTCATATTATTCTAACTGAAAGGAATTTCTGAAAATGAAAAACTATTTTGATCTCAAAGGTCAGGTCGCGATCGTGACCGGCTGCTCCACCGGGCTTGGCGTGCAGATGGCGAAAGCCCTTGCCAATCAGGGCGCGAATATCGTTGCCGTTGCCCGCCGTCAGAACATGATCGACGCCGTCGCAGCCGAGATCGCCGCCGAATACGGCGTGGAGACGTTTGCCGTCCGCTGCGATATCACCGACACCGCCGCCGTGGACGCCATGGTGGACGCCGTGATGGCAAAGTTCGGCCGCATCGACATCCTGATCAATAACGCCGGTACCGGCGCTGTGGCCCCCGCCGAGGATATCACCGACGAGCAGTTCGGCAATGAGATGGATATCGACCTGTTCGGTTCCTTCCGTGTCGCCCGCGCCGTGGCGAAAAAGGCTATGATCAACGCCAAATACGGCCGCGTGATCAATATCGCTTCCATGTACGGCCTTGTGGGTAATAAGATTGCCGGTTCCGCGCCTTATCATGCGGCAAAGGGCGGCGTTGTGAACCTTACCAGAGCGCTGGCTGCCGAATGGGGTAAATATAACATCACTGTGAACTCCATTTGTCCCGGTTATTTCTATACGGATCTGACCCGCGACACGCTGAATTCCGATTTCTTCCAGCAGAACGCGAAGACCATGATCCCCGAGGAGCGTTACGGTGAAGAGGGCGAGCTCGACGCAGCCGCGATCTTCCTTGCGTCTCCCGCGGCAAGCTACGTTACAGGCGTGAACCTTGCTGTCGACGGCGGTTACACCTGCATGTAAGCAACGGTAAAAAAGCGTACTTCCGTGAAGCTTTGTTCGATTTCACCGGAGGTACGCTTTTTGTATTTGCTCCTGCGAAAAGGGGGAAGATGAATGGAACTTATCATTCTGGGAACGGGAAACGCGCAGGCGACTGCCTGCTATAATACCTGTTTCGCGCTGAAACAGGGGGATGCGTGTTTCCTTGTGGACGCGGGCGGCGGAAACGGGATCTTTACCCAACTGAAAAAAGCCGATATCCGTCTGGAACAGATCCACACCGTTTTTCTTACACATAAGCATATCGACCATCTGCTGGGCGCGCTGTGGTTGGTGCGTATCGTCGCGCAGCGAATGGAGAAAGGCGCTTATCACGGTACGCTGACCGTATACGGTAACGCCGAGGTCATGGCGCTTCTTCTGCAACTGTGTGAAATGCTGCTGCAGAAAAAGCAGACGGCGCATATCGGGCAGGATATTCTTTTTATTACCGTCGGCGACGGTGAAGAAATAACGGCGCTTGATTGTCGTGTTACGTTTTTTGATATCGGTTCCGCAAAAGCGTCGCAGTTCGGCTTTTCGATGCTGCTGCCAAACGGCAAAAAACTCACATGCTGCGGCGACGAGCCATATAACGCCAGGGAAGAAACGTATGTGCGAAACAGCGCCTGGCTTTTGCACGAGGCTTTTTGTCTGTTTGCGGAAGCGGACCGGTTTCATCCGTATGAAAAACACCATTCCACAGTGCGGGAGGCTTGTGCGCTTGCCGAAACCATGGACGTGGATAATCTGATCCTGTATCATACCGAGGATTCCCATCTGCCCGATCGTCAAACGCCGTATCTTGCCGAGGGCAAACGGTATTATTCCGGGAATCTGTTGATCCCGGATGATCTGGAGCGCTACGTCCTCTGTTGAATTTTCCGGCTCTGCGCATAATTCAAAACCGCGTTTTCAGTTTTGATTCTATAACATCGGATCAAAGAATATCTCCCCGGGCTGCAGACGAGCAGTCCGGGGAGATTCAACTTTTGTATATAAAGGATTATTCTCTGATACCGCAGGGGGAGGCTGTGGCGGCTGCCGTCTCTTGTTTATTCCTCAGCCTGCCATTCCCCATAATCCAGTTCTGCCGCTTCCTTTTCGAAATCAGGATGCGCGGCAAGGAAAGCGTCGGTCTCTTTATACATTTTCCACCGCGGGATAC
>CACZOP010000060.1 GCA_902782845.1 Oscillospiraceae bacterium
CCGAGGGCGGGGTTGGGGATAAAATAGATCTCCTCGCCGTTCACTTCGTTATAGCCGTATTGCAGCTTTTCCGGGTCGTATGTTTTCGCCAGTTCGTCGTAGTCCGCCGGTTGGAATCCGACAGAAGCGATCTCTTCTTTTGAAATGTTCTTCACGGCGTAGGTGATCGTGAATCTCCCGTCGGAGGAGCCGTGGATCAGGTGCGCCGCCGCGCCCATGTTCTCGCGCAGATCGGCGTTTTCGGGCTTTTTGAATTCCTCCAGCGTATGCAGACGGCCGCGGTAGCCGTATTTCCGGATCAGGCCGTCCACCCGGTCGTCTTCGCCGAAGCGCTCCACGCCGGGGGCGAGGATGATGAGCTCGCCGCCGTCCGCCATGGCCATCCGCGTGCGGTAAACGGCTTTGTTGCCGAGCCACGTGCTTTTGAATTCGGAAGGATCCAGATAAACCACGCATTTTTTTAGGCCGTGCTCCACAAAGTCGATGTTTTTCCGCTGCGCCAGCTTCACCGCGTTTGTCAGGCAGTCCCGCCCCTCTCCTATAAAGAGACCGTGGGTCCGGATCTTTCCGCCGGGGGCGGTTGTGACCGTCAGAACAAAGAGGATCGGGCGGCGGTTCAGGAAGTGCTCCATGCCGTAGTCGAACATCCGGCGGACCGGCGTATGGTCCTTTCCCATCATGCGCTCCATTCCGTAGACGGCGCCGACCATGTGCGACCTGTTGATCATTTCGCTGCCCCCAACGCCCACAAAGAGGTTCTTCGCGTGGTTCGCCATGCCGATGACCTCATGCGGCACCACCTGACCCGGGGAGATGATAAGATCGTAGCTCTCGTCCATGACCCGCCGGTTGACTTCAACCGCGACCGCTTCGTTCCAGAGCCCTTCGGTGATCTCCGAGATATAGTCCGCCGGTACTTCGCCCAGCTTTACAACGTCGGTGCGCCAGTTGTGCACCAGCATCCGGTCGTAGGGAATATCGCCGAACATGGCGTCCCACTGGGATTCGGAAACCGGAACGTGGGTACCCAGCGCCGGAAGAATATCCACCTGAACGCCCTTCCCGGTCAGCGCGTGATAGTATACGTTTGTGATGTAGCCCGCGCCCGAATGGAAACGGGTGAAATCCGGGGGAAGGATCAGCACCTTGTGCAGCGCGCGGCCTTCCAGAGACCGGAGCAGCGCTGTTTTGATCTCTTCCGGCGTCAGGCCGGTTTCTGCAGAGGCAATTTGATAGATGTCATTCATGGTTCATTCTCCCAAAGAAAATGCTTGATCGCGCGGGCGACGCCGCTGTCGTTGCAGTCGCCGGTCACGTAATCCGCCGCCTGCTTTACTTCGTTTTCCGCGTTTCCCATGGCAACGCCGATCCCGGCGGCTTCCAGCATGGAAATATCGTTGCGGTCGTCGCCGAACGCCACGGTTTCGGCGATCGGGATCTCAAGACGCCGCGCCAGCTTCTGCAGCGCCGCGCCCTTGGTGGCTTCCCGGCTGTTGATCTCGATGTTGTTGACGATGGAAGTGGTCACCACGAGGTCGGGTAACGCTTCCGGCAGCGCCTGCAGCATTTTTGCGCGCAGCTCCATGTCGCGGAAAAAGATCTGGATCTTCTGAACGCCCGACGCCCGTTCTTTCAGGCAGGCCTTGAGCTCCGGCACGGGCGTGCGGAGGTTACGGATCATTTCGAGGCTGTGGACGTTGGCGGCATACTGCGCCGCCTGATCGTAGAGCGCCTGCGTCATCCAGCCCCAGCCGTTCTGGTAGCAGTCGTAGAGCACGGGCAAGGCGTCCAGCCGCTCCATCACGGCCACCGCCCGCTCCCACGGGATCTCGGAGCCGCAGACGGTTTCCCGCCGGACCACGTCGTACACCTCGGCGCCGTTGACCGAGATCACGTAGCGCACATAGGGAAGCGCCTGGATCGCCTGCGGCATACCGCGGTAGAAACGGCCTGTGGCGGGAACGATCTCGATCCCTTCCTGCGCCGCCCTTGCCAACGCCGAAGCGTTTTCTTCCGACAGCTGCTTATCGGACCCCAGCAGGGTGCCGTCCAGGTCCAGCGCGATCAGCCTGATCTTACGCATTGTATGTGGTCGCCGCGGTGTCGCCGCCGTGGCCGGTCCAGTTGGTATGGAAAAACTCGCCTCTGGGGGCGTCGGTCCTTTCATATGTGTGCGCGCCGAAGTAGTCGCGCTGCGCCTGCAGAAGGTTCGCGGGCAGGCGGGCGGTGGTGTAGCCGTCGAAGTAGCTGAGGGCGGAGGTCATGGCAGGAGCCGGCACGCCGTACTGCACCGCCGCCGCCGCCACCTTGCGCCAGGCGGGAACCAGCTTTTCGATGGTTTCTTTGAAATAGGGGGCAAGGATCAGGTTTTTCAGCTCCGGATCCGCCTCAAAGGCTTCCTTGATCTTGCCGAGGAAGACCGAGCGGATGATGCAGCCGCCGCGCCACATCAGCGCGATGCCGCCGTAATTGAGCTTCCAGCCGTAGGTCTTGGCGGCCTGCCGCATGAGCTGGTAGCCCTGGGCGTAGCTGACGATCTTGCTAGCATAGAGCGCCTGTCGGATGTCCTCGACGAAGGCCTCCCGCCGGCCGTCAAACCTGGGCTTCGCGCCCGCGAGCACCCTGGACG
>CACZOP010000061.1 GCA_902782845.1 Oscillospiraceae bacterium
ACGATCAGAAACGTAACAGCCGCGATCACAATAATATGCCTTTTTCTCTCGGAAACGAGCGTTGCAATAAATTCACGCACAAAAGCGTTGATCCAGAAATAACGTTTTGTGGGGCTGCCGACGCCTTCGAGATGCGCCCCCTGCTGTTCAGCGATGAGCCCTGCGCGGAACACGTGGTAATTGGTAGTGGAAAATGCTGTTTTAACGTCTTTCCCGCCTGCATGCTCTTTAATCAGGCGAAGGGAATTTTTTATGTTTTCATTGGTGTTTGCCGATTTATTTTCGGAAAGGATATGGTCTTCCGGAATATTTTCGGATATCAGATATTCCCTGATTGCATCCGCTTCTGCCCTGACTTCATCCGCGCCCTGCCCTCCGGAGGGCACAAACACAATATCTTTGCCGACAGTTTCCTTCTGCATGCGTGCAAATTGGAGCGCTTTATCCGTACGTGCGCGCAGCAAAGGCGTAAGCGAACCGTCTTTTGTGATCTGGCAACCAAGGATCAGGATATAATCCTTATCAAACGCCGGAACGTGTTTGGCGGCTTTTACACTGAAGAATACAGTGCCGATCAGGATACATTCCAGATAGGTTACGATCATAGAGATCACACCCTCTGCAAACGACTCGATATATAATCCCGCGCCCTGCTCGTTATGCACGTCCATGATCGGATTCGGCGACCATTGCAGATATTCCCCGAGTGCAACAGGAAAGATTGTGAGCAGGCATAGTCCTACGCTCAGGAAAATGCCGAGCATATTTCGCCATGTGCGTCCTTCTTTTTTCATCAGACTGATATTGCTTGCAGTTACTAAAAGGGATAAAACAAAAGCGACCGGCAAGACGATGATCGAAAAGGAATGAACGGTACCAAGAAAACCGTTTACGGAATCGATAAGCCCCCGATAGGAAAACGTCTGAACAATAAGGAATACAAACCAAAAGCTCAGGAATACGATCAAACCAAGCTCCATCACGTTACGATATTGATACATGCTCTTTTTTACGTTCTCACGATAGTTCCGGATCATAAAATACAGCACTGCCGCAAGAAAAAGCAGCATCGCAAGCGGGATAGCGATATCACCGGTGCTGTCGCCAAACATGGAATCATACGTGATGACGCCGAACATGTGCGTATACAAACGAAAATAAGCCTGTTTTTCATCACCGAAGGAAACTCTTACGTAAGTAATGCCCGGTTTTAAGGAAGAAAAACGCAAAAGAAGCTTTTCTTCTTTCATCTTGCATCCGGTATATTCTGCGCCGGGATCTTCATTCTCGATTTTAACACTGACAGAATCCAGATCCGTAGGGAACCCCTGCGACAACTGAAATGATTGCAGTTTCACCGTATATTTTTGTCCGCACACGATCAAAACCGCTACACAAACCGCAAATAATACGGCGCCGAACAGGATCAATGCTTTTTTTCTGTTCATATTTCTTCCTCATGAAGAACGATGGCCCGACCGGCTTTCACGTTAAGAGATACTTTTCCGTTATTTATCATCACTTTGCCTAACGGGACGTTTCCGCCGCACGTGATTTCCTCTGCACCGGCGACCCTGAAACCTGCGTCCGGGATATCCCATTCACCGGTTTTTCCGTTTTTTGAATATGCAATAAAAGTCCTGTTTTCTTTGTCCAGAGGAAGCAGGACGTCGTCGCCGTCTTTCAGGACAGCGTCGGATTTCGTAATACGACCGTCTTTTCCTCTGCTGACCACGCCCGTTGAAAACAGAACGGTATACCCACCGTCATCTTCCGTGTAAGACAGGCGTTGAAGCCGGTTCAGATAGAAATACGGCAGCTGCAGCGTGCAGAACTGATAAAGGAATTCTTCTGCCCAGGCAGCCGGATCCGTGCCGTGCGCCATCCAGATATCCTCGCCGTGCATGGCGCCGTAAAAAACAGCCAGCTGCTTTACGTCGGTCAGATGGCCGCTGTAGATTGCCGGCGGGATCTCCATACACTCATCCATCGTGATATTGCTCGTCCACCATGAGGTCGGGATCCTGCCGAGCGTGCGAATCGGCGCGTCCTGCCAGCGCCCCACGGGCAACGGATCGATCCCCGTGGCATAAAAACTGCGGATCGGGTGCTCCGGACTGTCTGCCCGCCACTCCAGTTCTCTGTATGTGTATTCCGTCGTCACGTCGATACCAAGCGACGCAATATAGTCCAGCATACGGTTCCGCGCCATATCTTCTTCCTCTACATTTGTGCGGGGATTCAGACTTTGCGCGATGCAGAAATTGTCAAGATGTACGGTCCCGGCCTGGCGCACAGGCGTAACTTCACAAAAACGATTCCATATTTTATGGAATAGCCCGCTCTCCCAAAAACCTTTATAAGAGGTTTTATAAGCGTTTCTGCCGTTGAAGATCTCGATCACCGCTGGATGGCCGTCAACGTCGTTTACAACACCGTTTGCCCTGATCAGCGCCGGAACACAGGGAGTTGCGTCATATGCGTCCGCCAGATTGCCGTGAAAGCTGATTACTGTATGGTATTTTTTTGCTTCTTCAAACAACCACCAGAGACTGTCGGACGCCGAAGCGTCGGCTTCTCGCCGCAGCGCGTCGTTCACGACTTCCATTTCCGGATAGGTATCATCGTGCCCCAAGCCCTGCCAACCGACAAGATAGACGATTTTCTGAATTCCCTGCGTGAGATTGTCTGCAACCTTTATGATCTCCAGAGCCTGCTCAAAACTGATCAGCACCTCGCTTTTGTTATGTTCGTAATCGGGACGTGCAAGAAACATTTTCATCCACAAGGTTTGCGAATAATCATAATTCCATTTCGTATTCATTTTTTTTCTCCTTTAAGAATGCTTTTAACACTTATCATTATTCCTGACTGAATAATTGTATTGAAAACGCTTGTGTTCGCCTGCTTCCAAATGGACCGCCCCGTATTGTTTTCCCATCAACAGAAACCTTTTGTCCATTTTTCTGTTTGCAAATACCGTAACAGATACGGTATGATCCTCCGTCCATGTGATATCGGCAGTTCCCTCGGGAAAAACGATCCCGCGAACGATTCCGGAACGCAGCCTTTTCGGGAGCGCCGGAAGAATCATGAGCGCATCCTTCTGCCAGCGAAACAGCATCTCCTGTATGGCGTTTACGGCGCCGAACGCCGCGTCAAGCTGCATCACGCATTCTCCGTTCCACTGCATTGTGGTCCCCATCGCCCGCCAGTCGTTATGCGTAGTAAACAGTGAATCCATTATAACGCCTTTGGCCATACCGTCGAGACATTCCACTGCGCGCTCCGATTCTCCCATCCGCGCCCAGATGCACGCCATGTGCGCCAAAGACCAACCGGATTGTGCGCCCAGCTCCCGCAGCTCCACAGCCTTCCTGAACGCTGCCCAAAGCTTCGGCTGCTCATGCTCTGAAATTTCCGAACCGGGAAAAACAGGATAAATATGCGACAGATGGCGGTGCGCATAGTGATCCTTCAGTTCCGGACGCATCCATTCCTTTATCGCGCCGTCTTCATTGATCTGATAAGGCGGAACGGCGGCAAGCAAAGCCCGGAACGAATCTCTTTCTGCTTTATACATTCCTGTGAGCTCAATGCCTGCCAGCAGATTTGTGAGCAGTTCTTTCATAACTGCGAAATCCATCGTTGCGTTCTGCGTTACTTCGCCTGCGCCGTCGAGAGGCGTATTTTCCGGAGAAACGGAAGGATAAAGGCGAATACGGCCGCCTTCTTTTACTGCGTAATCACGAAAGAACAGAGCTGTCTCATACATAAACGGCAGGATCTCATTTTTTAACAACGTTTCGTCTTGTGAATAAAGATAATACTCCCAAAAATGACGGCTCAGCCAACCGGCGCAGCTGATCCAGTTGGAAATCACAGAAACCGGCACGGATACACCTGCGGAATGGGGGGTGGAATATGCGGAGATCCAGATACCTCTGCATCCAAATACCTGCCGCGCGCATTCGCGGAATTTTTTGGTCTTTTTCGTATAATAACGTATGAGCGGCGGAATTGCGTAAGACAAACCGCCGGCCATCACGTGCCAATATGTTTGCTCCACGTTTTCATTTGCGACATACTGACTCCATACAAGATGATCGTTTCCATGCCACAAACCGTACAGCGGTACGGGATATCCGTTTTCGCCGGCTGCGGAGATAAACAGATATCTTCCGAATCGCCACATGCGCTCCAGCAACGCAGCAGAGGCTTCGTTCTCATAGGCTTCTGACAGCAGCTGTTCGTTCGTCTGTTTATGTTCTTCATCCGATGCAAGCTCAATGGAAACCGCATCGTATAACGGCGTATGTATAGCCGTATGCGCAGCAAGCATTTCCTCGTATGTTTTTCCTGTAACGTCACCGAAAGCGGCATCTGATCCGTTGGAAGCGCAGCGAATGATCAGAATATAATCCGTTCCAGTAATACGTACGGCGGAACCGCATACCTCCGACGAGTATGCGCCTTCGAATATTGCGGCAACAGCAGTATAACGATCGGCGGAAGCACGGAAAAATCCGTGCTCAGTCGTCTCGCTTTCTGTCGTTTCGTTGTATAAACGGAAATCAAACGTCAGAGTAAACGGTCTTTCAGAAGAAAAACGCAGAACCGTTACGTCTGCGGCACGGGAAACAAAGAAACGGCGGGAATACCGGCAACCGTCGATCGTATATTCGACATACGCTTCGCCGGTACGCATGTTTACGCCTCTGCTGTAATTCCGGAACAGTGCGGGTGGAACAAACCCGATATCGAGCCACCCCAAAGGATGCGGACAGTCGAGCCGGGCTTCATATCCTTTCTCCCGGAGCGCGCGGCCTAAAACATCGGCATTTGCGGACGTATAGTCTTCCCTGTCAAGCGCTTCGCGCATACCGTAGAACGCTTCCGTTACGTCGGGAACGGGCGGATCGCTTCCATCCTCCCACAAATCGAATCTGTTAAACTGAACGGATTCTTCTCCGATTGCGCCGGAAATCAAAGCGCCGGTCAATCCGTTGCCCAAAGGCAGCGCCTCGCGCCATCGTTCCTTATGCCAGCCTGCCGGTTTTTTCAGCGTATAGATATGACGGCTCACGAACAGCCCCCCTTACACAGCATCTCAATCGAAAAGATTTATCAGTTCGCGCTTTTCTTCCGGGGAAATCTTATACATATACTTGTTGACCAACACCGGTTCATCTTTTCCCCAATCTTCACGTAAACCGGACCAACGCAATTGAATCCGTTTTTTTCAAGAACTCTTGCAGACGCGACGTTTTCAGCCATTACATGAGCCGTGATCTTTCGCACGTCCGTATTTTTCAGCAGATATGATTTCAGCAG
>CACZOP010000062.1 GCA_902782845.1 Oscillospiraceae bacterium
CAATATGGAGGTCGAGATGCGATCGGGCGATGTATTGGCCTTTGCGCTTTTAAACGCGCAGGATGGCGGTTATCTCTGGGAATATGAAACGGACGCAACAGTGAAGGAAACCGATCGGTTATTTCGGGACCCGGCTGAAGGCTGCGATCTGCTGCTCAGGGAAGAGCTCGTTTGCGAGCCCCACGCGGCGCCCGGCGCGCCCGGTCTGCAGCTTTATACCGTCGGCCCGATGAAACCCGGCACCTTTACGCTGCGGTTTTCGCTGAAACGTGCCTGGGAGACCGCGCCGGTCAAAGAATACACCGTTACGCTGATCGTAACAAAAGGCATGCCTGATATTATATACAGCGACGCAGAAGAATAATGCCTCGTGAAACGGCGGTCGCAACCGGAACGAAGGAGGCGGCAGCCGACCGCTGCGCCATACGCGGAGCCGGATGAAACCCTTCCGGAACGAATTGATAAACACGGACAGCGACGCGTCTGCCGCATCCGTACAAACGTATTATTATAGAAAAAAATCGAGACCGGGAAAAGCCGATCTCGATTTTTTATGTACGTTTGATTCCGGGAAGCTGCGATTTTACCGTTCGGATCCGGGATCCCGCAACTTCGCGTTTCGTTTTGCCTTACGCCTTTTTCTTCATGGGGTTCAGAGCGAGGGCGAGGAAGAGCAGCACCATGCCCACGATACCGATCGCGGCGGCGGTGATGAAGCCGCCCTTGAAGCCGGCCTTTGCGATCACGGCGCCGAGGATCAGCGACTGCACGGCAGCGCCTCCCCAGAAGATACCGCCGGAATAGATGCCGTTGATGCGGTTCATTGCCTTCTGGCCGAAGAGCACGGGGGTGATGGTGGAGCAGATGTTCAGGATCACGGCGCCGCTCACGCAGAGGATGGAGCAGACGACGGCGAACCAGACAACGGCAAGGCTCGGGAACACAAGCGCATAGAGCAGCACGCCCAAAGCCAGCGGAACGGAAGCAAAGAGGATCAGACCTTTTACGCCGATCTTATTCACAAGCGCGCCGCCGAAGAGCACGAAGGCGATACCCACGAACTGCATGATACCCTGCATGGAGGAGGAGGCGTTTGCAACCGGCCCCTCGAAGCTGGAAAGATAGGTGGGCATGTAGGCGCAAAGCCCCTGATACATAATGGTGAGGAACAGAATCCCGAGGGCGACCAGCCAGAAGGAGGGCGTGGCAAGCGCCTGACCGAAGGTGAGGCCGGGCGTCTCTTCCGCGGCAGCCGCGCCCGCGTCGGCGGCGGCAGCGTCCTGCTTGGGCGTTTTGGGGATCAGGAAGAACGCAATAAGATCACAAAGTACAACCACAGCGCCGATCACAAGGAACACCGGACGCCAGTTTCCCTCAAAAGCGGTCATCAGATAAGGCGCGAATGAAAACACGGTCGCGCCGACCGAAGCGGAGGCCAGAACCACGCCAACGGTGATACCGGTTTTCGCGCCGAAGGTACCGAAATAGGGGGTGATGGCGGCAACGCCCATGGCATGCGTGCCGAGGCTCAGCACAAGGCCGCCGAAGACAGCGCCGATCACGAGCCATGTGGGAGATTTTGAGAAATAATAGATTCCGCAGTAGCACACCGCAAACACCGCGCAAAGAACGAAAATCATTCTGGGCGGAAGCTTTTTCATAATGGGACCCATCAGGAAGGCGGCGCAAATAAAAGACATCGCGCATCCCACCGTGATCGCCAGCGTCAGCTTGGAGATTTCTTCCAGCCCGACATTGAAGGTCGCCATAAACGAAGGCAGGAACACGGTGAACACGGAATTCATACCCATGTTGGCAAAGAGGGCGATGCAGGCGCCGATGACGGCTTTTTTCGCATTGGATTTGCTTTGCATAAACATACACTCCTTTTTAAAATTCGTTCATAAATCAGTGTCATACGAAACTGACACGACTTATAAATCGATTTGATAAGAAAATAGCACAATTTTTGATTTATGTCAACATTTTTTTAGAAAACTATGGACATTTTCGAACAAATTCAAACGATCATGTGCAATTATTTTAGTTCCAATTTGGGAATTGTTTAAGTTTCATTAAAAATATGAAAACTTTACAAAAAAGCATTGACAAGTCAAATTGATTTTGTATAATATTTTACAGAATGTACACATATATCC
>CACZOP010000063.1 GCA_902782845.1 Oscillospiraceae bacterium
GGGGCAGATGGTGCCCCGCAAGGCGGGCTGGGATACCCACGGCCTGCCGGTGGAGATCGAAGTGGAAAAGCTTTTGGGGCTGGACGGTAAAGAGCAGATCGAAGACTACGGCCTTGCCCCCTTTATCAACAAGTGCAAGGAAAGCGTGTGGAAATACAAGGGCATGTGGGAGGATTTCTCCGGCACCGTCGGCTTCTGGGCAGACATGGACCACCCCTACGTCACTTACCACAACGACTACATCGAATCGGAATGGTGGGCGCTGAAAACCATCTGGGACCGGGGCCTGCTTTATAAGGGCTTCAAGATCGTGCCCTACTGCCCCCGCTGCGGCACGCCGCTCTCTTCCCACGAGGTGGCGCAGGGCTACAAAACGGTGAAAGAGCGCTCCGCCATCGTGCGCTTCAAGAAAAAGGACGAGGACGCATGGTTCCTTGCCTGGACCACCACGCCCTGGACGCTGCTCTCGAACACCGCGCTCTGCGTGAATCCCGACGAGGACTACGCCAGAGTGAAAGCCGCCGACGGCAAAACCTATATCCTTGCCAAGGCGCTGCTGGACGCCGTTTTGGGGCATCTGGCGGACAAAGAGAACGGCGTTCCCGCCTACGAGATCCTTTCGGTGTGCAAGGGCAGGGATCTGGAATACGCCGAATACGAGTCCCTGTACCCCGGCGCCGCGCGCGTTGCGGAAAAACAGCACAAAAAGGCGCACTTCGTGATGTGCGACGGCTACGTGACCATGAGCGACGGCACCGGCATCGTACACTGCGCCCCCGCCTTCGGTGAGGACGACGCGCGGGTGGGACGGAAATACGACCTGCCCTTCGTGCAGTTTGTGGACCTGAAGGGCTACATGACAGAAGAACCCTTTACGGGGATGCGCGCCAAGCCCAACGAAAAGGAACTGAAGGAGGGCGTCAAAAGCGCCGACCCCGAGATCTTAAAGGATCTGGACGCCCGGGGCCTGCTGATGAGCGCGCCGAAATTCGAGCACGACTACCCCTACTGCTGGCGCTGCGACACCCCGCTGCTCTACTATGCCAGAGAATCCTGGTTCATTAAAATGACCGCCGTGCGCGACGATCTGGTACGCAATAACAATACCATCAACTGGATCCCCGAAAGCATCGGCAAGGGCCGCTTCGGGAACTTTATCGAAAACGTGCAGGATTGGGGGCTTTCCCGCAACCGCTACTGGGGCACCCCCTTAAACATCTGGGAATGCGAATGCGGCTGCCGCCACTGCGTGGGGAGCATCAAAGAGCTCAAAGAGATGAGCGATAACTGCCCCGACGATATCGAACTCCACCGCCCCTATATCGACGCCGTGACCATCCGCTGCCCCGACTGCGGCAAAGAGATGCGCCGCGTGCCCGAAGTGATCGACTGCTGGTTCGACTCCGGCGCCATGCCCTTCGCGCAGCATCACTATCCGTTTGAGAACAAAGAACTGTTTGAAAATCAGTTCCCCGCCGACTTTATCAGCGAAGCGGTGGACCAGACCCGCGGCTGGTTCTATTCGCTGCTTGCCATTTCCACCCTGCTCTTTCATAAAGCGCCCTATAAAAACGTGATCGTGTTGGGACTGGTGCAGGACGAAAACGGGCAGAAGATGAGCAAATCCAAGGGCAACGCCGTGGACCCGTTTGAAGCGCTCTCCACCTACGGCGCGGACGCGATCCGCTGGTATTTCTATACCAACTCCGCCCCGTGGCTGCCCAACCGCTTCTACGGCAAGGCGGTGCAGGAAGGCCAACGCAAATTCATGGGCACGCTCTGGAACACCTACGCGTTTTTCGTGCTCTACGCCAATATTGACGAGTTCGACCCCACGGAACATACGCTGGATCCCGCAAAGCTGAACGTGATGGACCGATGGATCTTATCGCGCCTGAATTCCACCGTTAAAACCGTGGACGGGCATCTGGCGAACTACCGTATCCCCGAGGCCGGGAAGGCGCTGGACGCCTTTGTGGACCAGCTTTCGAACTGGTACGTCCGCCGCGGCCGCGAGCGCTACTGGGCGCAGGGCATGGGCGAAGATAAGGTGAACGCCTATATGACGCTTTACACCGCCCTTGTGACCGTGTGCAAAACGGCGGCGCCCATGATTCCCTTTATGACGGAGGAGATCTACCGGAACCTGGTGTGCTCGGTGGACAAAAACGCGCCCGAGAGCGTGCACCTCTGCGACTATCCCAAGGCGGATGAAACGCTGATCGACCCCGCGCTGGAAGCAGCCATGGACGAAGTGCTGCAGATCGTGGTGCTCGGCCGCGCCGCCCGCAACGGGGCGAATATCAAAAACCGCCAGCCGCTGGCGGACATCACCGTGGTGGGCGAAAAAACACTGCCGAAGCAATACGCCGACATCGTGCGCGACGAGCTGAATGTGAAGGACGTGATCTTTGCCGAGACCTCCGAGGGACTGGTGAGCTACACCTTCAAGCCGCAGCTGAAAACGCTGGGCCCGAAATACGGCAAGCAACTGGGCGAGATCCGGAATCTGCTGGCAAATCTCGACGGCACGGCAGCCAAAAAGGAACTGGACGAAACGGGGCATCTCACCCTGTCCCTTTCCATCGGCAGCGTGGAGCTCACGGCGGACGACCTGTTGATTTCCGCCGAGCAGCTGCAGAACAGTTTTTCGGTTTCCGACAACGGCGTCACCGTGGCGCTGAACACCGCTCTGACCCCCGAGCTGATCGACGAGGGCTTCGTGCGGGAGCTGATATCGAAGATCCAGACCATGCGGAAAGACGCCGATTTCAACGTAACCGACCACATCGCCGTCACCCTCATGGGCAGCGAAAAGCTGAACAAAGTGATAAACGATCACATTTCAGATATCGCCGGCGACGTGCTGGCAGACAGCGTCGCCGTTGCCGAACCCGAGGGAACCCTTGTGAAGGAATGGGATATCAACGGTGAAAAAGCCGCTATCGGTGTAAAAGTCATATAAATGAAACCAACGCCCTTTACGGGCGTTTTGGTTTTTCAGGCGTGTATACAAAGCGAGAACGGTTATCAGTAAGGAGAAAAACAACATGATAAAGATCGGTATTGCGGGAACCCGGGGCCTGTCGGTCCTGAAGGGTCTGCAGATGATGGACGACGTCAAAGTGACCGCCATGTGCGATTTAAGCGAAGAAGCGCTTGCCGAAGCCGCAAAAAAGCTGGATGGGAACGTAAAACAGTACCGCGTGTTTGAGGATATGCTCGAAAGCGATATCGACGCCGTGATCATCGCCACCCCCATGCAGTGCCATGTGCCCCAGGCCATCGCCGCGCTGGAAGCGGGCAAGCACGTAATGAGCGAAGTCACCGCCGGCGTGACCATGGACGAGCTCTACTGGCTCTGCGAATGTGTGGAGAAATATCAGAAGGTGTATATGTATGCCGAGAACTATATCTTTACCCCGCAGGTGCAGCTGGTAAAGGAAATGGTGCGGGCGGGGCTCTTCGGGGAACCCTATTACGCCGAAGGCAGCTATCTGCACGACTGCGGCCCCCTTGCGGTGCGCCCCGACGGCAGCCGTACCTGGCGCGCCTACTGGCAGATGGGCGTCCGGGGCAATTTTTACCCCACCCACAGCCTGGGGCCCGTGATGCAGTGGTTCCCGGGAGAACATATCGCCGAGATCTCCACCTATTCTCCGGGCGTGTGGAACGATCTGGGGCTGAAGCAGGACAGCGGCACCACCACCATGTGCCGCACAAACAAAGGCAAGCTTATCCAGCTGCGAACCGATTGCCTGTCTCCCCGCCCCCACAGCATGGACAAGTATCTGCTGCAGGGCACCAAAGGCATTTTTGAATCTGCCGCATACGGCAAAGGCAGGCTTGCGGGAGATCTCGACCGGGTGAGCCTTGTGACAAACAAAACCGAAACGGGCGCCATGGACTGGGAGGACCTGATGAACTACAAAAGCTACCTTCCCGACCGTTATCAGAACGCCACCCCCGACCAGATAAGCGCGGGGCACGGCGGCGGCGACTTCTTTATCGTGGAGGAATTCATCAACGCCGTCCGCAAAAACGAGCAGCCGGCGCTGGACGTGTATACCGCCTGCGAATGGACCGCCGTGGGGCTGCTCTCCTCCCTTTCGGTAACCAACGGCAGCCGGACGCTGGAGGTCCCGCGGTTCCGACCCGCCATGCCCACGGAAGAAAAGCGCATAACCCTCTGACATATCCCGCAACCGGTCCCCGGAAAAAGAAAAAACGACCGGGTGCCTCCTGGACATCCCGGTTGTCTTTCGTTTGTTATCCCATATAGCGTTCACGACGCCGGCGGTTCGTACAGAACCGCAACCGCAAGATACAGATTTTTAACGGCGGCGTAGATTTTCGGCAGCTCGGACGCCGGCAGCGGCGTTCTGCCCACGCCGCATTCCACCGTAATTGCGGGGATCTTTTTCTCTATCATCGACCAGTTGGCCGCAGCGCAGACAAAGTTCTCGCTGTTGTTCATCCGGTAACCCGTCACGGCCGATACGGTCGTCGCCAGACGTTTTGCCGCCGCCTTGTCTTCGCCGGTCTGTCGGCCGAGCCAATAGATCAACCCGCCCTGCGAATGGATGCTGAGCGAAGCAACGGGAGCGGACAGACTCCCGACCAGTGCACAGTAAGCGGCGGTTTCCGCTTCGGGATGCGACCGATCCCCCGCATAATATCTGTTGGCGGGCAGTTTTGTCTGAGATTTCAGATTCAGGCTTTTATCCGTAAAACGGAAATTCCTGTTCAGATCCACACCGTTGGCGTTCGCTTTCCACATTTTCAGATAAGCCGCAAGGCTCAGCTTCGTGCCCCCCGCGGCGCGCTGTTTGTTGTAGATCCCCCGCACCCGAGCGGCAACGTCCGGATTATTCAACCCCGACAGTCCCCATTGGCTGATCGCAATACCGTCGGGGTTCAGCATGGGGATGATATAGAGATCCGTGTCGTCCAGGATCTGCCGCACGGTCCGTCCTTGATAGATCGGCTTATCGTAGTTTTGCAGATACAGGGCCAGCGTCCGCATCACGGCAGGCGGGTTCATGTGTTCGGAGCCGTGGATCCCCACGTCGGAAACGATCTGCCTCGCGCCGTAGCCGGAGCCGAGAACGACGCAGAAAATATCGCGTCCGTCCGCCGTTTTTCCAAGCGAACGGTAAGAAAAGCGGGAGGGCATCGCGGATCGAAGCGCAGCCAGATCCGCGGTCAGGGTCTTGTAGGTGTAGATCCCGTTTTTCAGCGCGCCGACCCCGGAAACGTCCGCCGCTATTTTTCCGGCCTCTTCAACCGAGCGGAGCGCTTCGAGCCCCACGGCAGCCCGGAGCGCAAGCCGGGCGTCGGCGGAGGACAGGCTCCCGTCTTCGTCAAGGTCCGACGCCGCCCGGGTCTCTCCGGTAAGGGTCGTCAGTTCCACGGCCGCGCGTAAGATCTCGCGCGCGTCTTCACTTGTTACCGCGCCGTCGTTGTCAACGTCGCCGAACGGCCGCGCCGCCGCATGAACGGCGCACAGGACAAAAAAGAAAACCGCGACCGCGGATATAACGGATATTCTTTTGATTTTATCTATTTTCATTCAAAAAACTACCGCCGCGCTTCATATTTCATATCCGGATTCTATCACATTTCACCGGGAAGAACAAGTAAAAACAGAAAGAAAGTTAAGGATACCATGAAAAAACACACCGTGATCGGACGCAGAAAAAACGAAAAGATACAGTTCACCCTTTCGCCGTCGGAGATCGACCGGTTTTCCGACTGGCTGGAGGAAAAGCTGCAAAACGCGCGGACGGACAAAAAAAACCGCCTGCGGTTCCGTCTGTCGGCGGAAGAGATCCTGCTGCGCGTGCAGACACGCTTCGGCGAAGAAACGGCGGCGGAAGCATCGCTTGAGCGGAATTTCGGAAAAACGCGCCTGCAGATCGAGATCGCCGGAGACGCGTTCAACCCGTTGAACGAGAGCAGCGACCGCTTCGGCGAGTGGAACAGCTCCCTGCTGCCCGCAGTGGGGCTGGAGCCGAAATACGCCTACGCATGGGGGAAGAACATTCTGCGCCTGTATCTGCCGGCAAAACGGATGAACCCGGTGCTTTTGATTGCCCTTGCCATCGTCGCGGGCTGCATTCTGGGCTTTGCCGGGAAGTTTCTGCTGCCGGAAACGCTGCGCGACAAGTGCACCAACGTATTTTTCACGCCGGTTTACGACGTGTGGTTCCGCATTCTGAACGCGCTTTCGGGCCCGGTGATCTTTTTCACCTCCATGACCACGATGCTGAACACCGAGCAGATCGTAAAGCAGGGCGGATCAAAGGGCTACGTATTGGGGCGGTATTTTATCCTCAGCCTGCTGTGCGCGGGGCTGGCGGCGCTGTGCGCCTACCCGCTGTTTCCCCCCGGCGACGCCGCCGTCCGCCTGTCCGGCAAGGTGATGCGTGAAACGCTGGAAACTGTTTTCGGGACGATCCCCGACAATATTTTCAATCCGTTTTTCTCTTCCAACACCCCCCAGCTGCTGGTGCTGGCCATTGCCGGAGGCACCGCGCTTTCGGCTTTGGGGAAGCATGCGGAGGGGCTCAGGGACGTGGTGCGGCAGATCAACATGCAGGGGCTGCTGCTCGCCCGGTGGGTCAGTCTGCTGGTTCCCCTGTTCACCGGCGTGTTTCTGATATTTGAGATCTGGAACGGCCAGGTGGCAAACGCGCTTCTTGCGCTCTGGCAGCCGCTGTCCCTGTTTTTGGCAGTGAGCGCGGGCATTCTGTGCCTTGCCGTATGCTTGCTGTCGTGCTTTATGCGGGTAAATCCCCTTGTGATCGCAAAAAAATGCCTTCCGCCCTTTGTGATGGCGCTGAAAACCGGCACGCTGGACGACGCGCTTGACGACACCGAGCGCGTGTGCGTTCGCGCCCTTGGGATCGACGCCCGCTTTACCAAAATCAGCCTTCCCCAGGGCGCGGTGCTCTATATGCCCGTGAGTAACGTGGGGGCGCTGATCTTTACGCTCTACGTCGCCCATATCTACGGCACGATCATCGACCCCGTAAAGCTCTGCTTCGCCATCCTGCTGGTGGTGATCCTCTTCGTCGCCACACCCCCGGTGCCCGGCGCGAACCTGCTGGCCTATATCGCCCTGTTTTCGTGGCTCGGCATTCCCGAAGCCGTGCTGATCATCGCTATGGTGTTCGACATCGTTACGGGCATCGCCGCCAACGCCGGGAACCTGACGCTGCTGCAGCTGGAAACCGTGTTCCAGGCAAGGCGCATGGGGCTGCTGGACAGAGAAACGCTGACCGCGGGGGAATGAACGGCGTTTTCGGAACAACGGACAAACGGAAGCTGTAAAGAAATAAACAGTGATTTTGAAACACAAGCCCGGCAGAGCGGCAAGCTCCACCGGGCGTTCGTTATATGAGAAGGCATGCGCCGGTGTTATGCCAGCGTTTCCAGCCCCACGGCGGCGCGGAGAATCAGGCGCGCGTCCTCGGCGGTGATCGCGCCGTCTTTGGTGGCGTCCGCCGCAAGGAATTGGGTCGATCCCGCGGCGTAGGTCTCCAGCCCCACCGCCGCCCTGAGCGCCAGCCGGGCGTCCTCGGCGGTGACTTCCCCGTCGCCCGACACGTCGCCGGGGAGGAACGCGGCCCACACCGCATATAAGATCGTATCCGCTTTGATTTCCGTATCCTTGTTCACCTGTTTTCCTCCGGAAACAGCAGTAAACCAGCCCACAAACGTATACCCCTCACGGGTTGGAACGGCAAGTTCTCCGGCCTTGGGATTCCTCCACTGAGCATACAGAGTAAGATCCTTATCGATCACGTAAAACGACCCCGCCGCATAAGAAACTCCGGTTCCGTCCGCCGCGGTATTCCACACGTCGAACACGGCAGAAACCTCTTTCCCGGTTTCCGACAGCTTCCCGCCGTTCGGAACGTAAGAGATCTTGCAGGTTTTCGAAGGCAGCTTGCTGCTGAGCGTTAAATCAAGACCTTTTACCTTAAACTGAGGATCCGGCGCATCTTTGCCGCCGTTGGCATTATAGTTCACCTTATATCCTTCCATATAGTGAATACTTGCGGAAGTCAGTGGTTCGTTATAAATACCTATTGCTATTTTTATCCAAATACTTTTATTCCCTGTGAAATAAACATCTCTCAGGTCACTGCAGCCGGAGAACGAAAAATTCCCGATACTCGTCACGCTATTCGGGATCGTCACACTCGTAAGTCCCGTGCAGCCGGAAAACGCACCACCCCCGATGCTCGTCACGCTGTTCGGGATCGTCACACTCGTAAGTCCCGTGCAGCCGGAAAATGCAGAATCCCCGATGCTCGTCACACTGTTCGGAATCGTCACGCTCGTCAGCCCATCGCATTTATAAAACGCAACATCGGCAATTCCCAAAGTTCCTGCTTTGATGTTTATCTTAGTATTATCTGGCATTTCGCCTTTATATTTATATGCCCATTTTCCCGTATACACCAAGCCATCCGGTTGTGCGTTATACCATGCGGTATCGTAAAACGCAGAAGAACCGATGCTCGTAACGCTGTCCGGGATCGTCACGCTTATTATCCCCGTGCAGCCGTAAAACGCCTCTTTCCCGATTCTCGTCACGCCGTCCGGGATCGTCAGATCTGTTACTTCTTTTCCATTCAGATAAAGATGATGCGCATAGAATAGAGGATTACCACCAATATTCGTAAAACTGATTCCGCACCATGATTTTATATCTGAAATATTAACTCTCGTAAGCCCTGTGCAGCCGGAAAATACCGAATCCCCCATGAACGTCACACTGTCCGGGATCGTCACGCTCGTCAGCCCCGTGCAACCACGAAACGCAGATCCAAAGATGCTCTTCACGCTATCCGGGATCGTTACACTCGTCAGCCCCGCACAGCCGGAAAAAGCCGCACCTCCGATTCTCGTCACGCCGTTATTGATAACAACCTTTTTTACACGGTTTGCGCTCCAAGGTATCCTGTCATAGCTACACATCTTTCCCGTGCCGCTGATTGTAAGCAAGCCATCGCTGTCCAGCGTCCATTTCAGATTATCACCTTGATCTCCACAGGTACCACTGTCAACAATCGTCGCCGCGGAGGAATACAGCACAGCGGCGGTGAGAAGCAGGCAGAGCGCCAGCAGCAGGGGAAGGAGACGTTTTGCATGTTCTTTCATTTTGCGGGACCTCCGTTGGGTTTTCTTTTTTTTATTATATAAAAATCTGCCGCCGTGTGCAAGTGTTTTTCGGATTTTAACAGAGATCGCCGCGTTTTATCCGGACGCGGCACGTTGGGGACGCCATGCCCCACGGCGTCCGATCTGTTTTTACGGTTTTTCGATCGTTGCAAACGCGCCGACTGCTTCCGGTTTGCCGATTGGTGGTCTATTACATCACCCGCAACAAACCACAGAATGACAGCGAAACGCCCGGCGGGACAAAGCTCCGTCGGGCGTTGGTTTTGTGTTTTCCGGTCAGCAGATGCGGTCGGGCAGGTCGATTTTCGGCGGGGTGACGCTGCCGAAGGCA
>CACZOP010000064.1 GCA_902782845.1 Oscillospiraceae bacterium
AGGCGAACGGAAGGGAGGACGGACGCATGGACAGGGAACAGTATTTCGACGCCTATAACGGCGCGCCGGAACCGGAGCCGACGGAAGCACCGGCAGCGGAACCGGCAGCAGAACCGGCGGAAACAAAGGCGGAGCCGGCGCAGAACGCGGTTTTCACCGCTGCTTCCGGCGATTCCCACGGCGCGGGCCGCGGCGTTCCCCCGCCGTATGCCCCGCCCTATCCGCGATACGCGCCCTATTCCGCGGCGCGGCAGCCGCAGACGGAAGAAAAGGATCCCGCCCGCCGCAGGCTTGTGATCTTCGGCGCGGTGACGCTGGCGGTGTGCCTGCTTGTCAGCGCCGTTACGGGGGCGGCTTCCTCATTTTTAACGCTGAAGCTGTATTCCGTGCTGCATCCGGTTGAGTCCACCACGGAGGAGAACACCTACGTGCCCGAGATCACCGCCGCGCAGCCGGTCCCCGGCGCGGAACAGAGCGCCGCGCCCACCGGGCAGGCGACGCCGGAAAAAACCACCGCGGCCGGAACGGCGCCCGCGCCCGCGTCCTCTTCCGCTTCAACGGCGGCTGCCGCCGAAAAGCGCGGCAAAACCAAGGGCGAGATCTACGCCGCGTCCGTGGGCAGTATCGTGAGCGTGGAGGCGAAGGGCAGCAGGACGGTGCAGAGCATGTTCGGCTTCGGCGCCGTGCAGACGGTCACCTCCAGCGGCTCGGGCTTTTTCTATTCCGCCGACGGCTATATCGTCACGAACTACCACGTGGTGGAGGGGATGGAAAGCTATAGCGTGACCACCTACGAGGGGAAAAAATACGACGTGACCCTGCGGGGCTACGACGCCGCCAACGATATCGCCGTGCTCAAGGCGGAGGGCAGCTTCACGCCCGTGACGCTGGGTTCGTCCGCTTCTCTGCGGGTGGGCGACGACGTGCTGGTGATCGGCAACGCCCTGGGCGAGCTTTCGTTTTCTTTTACCGACGGCGTGGTGAGCTACCTCAGCCGCCTTGTTACCGGCCGGAACGGGCGCACCATCCGGATGTTCCAGACCAACGCCGCCATCAACGAGGGCAACTCCGGCGGCCCGGTGTTCAATATGGAAGGGGAAGTGGTGGGCATCGCCAGCGCCAAATACGCCTCCGAGACCATTGAGGGGCTCGGCTTCTGCATTCCCATCGACGACGTGAAATCCAAAATCCACGATATCGTATCGAACGGCTACGTCACCGATAACCCGCTGCTGGGCGTTTCGGTGCAGACCGTGACCGGCGGCATCAGTATGCGGTATAATCTGCCCGTGGGGTGCTACGTGGTGGAATGCGAGGCGGGATCCGCCGCCGACGACGCCGGGATCGCAGCCGGGGACGTGCTGACCGGGGCGGACGGCTATACCCTCGCTTCTCACACAGATCTGGCCGCGGTGCTTTCTTCAAAAAAAGCCGGGCAGACGGTGGAATTGACCTTCGTGCGAAACGGCGCGGAGCAGACGGTGACGGCAACGCTGGACGCTTCAACGAACGCCCCGCCGCGGACGAATTATTCCAACGTGTTTGATTATTGACGGCGGCTGCGGAAAGCACGGCAGAGCGGGATTTGACGCTGTCAGATTCCGGTCGACAGTCGAAAAAATAAAAGGAAAACGCATGCGCGTTTTGAATTATAATGCGAAAAACTTTGCTGCCACAGTTATTTCAAATAAAACAACCGCACTTTGCCGACAAACTTTCGACTTTCGGCTTTTTATCAAATTCCGGTTTGTAAATGCAACAGCCCCTTCCTTTTTTTTAACCGGCGGCGGCCATGCGGGAACGGTTGTTTTATGGAAAACATATGGAAAAATTCATGGAAAAATCAAAAGGATCCTCCGGATCATTCGTAACGACGGACGGAAAACGGCAAATTTTCTTTACATTTCAACGGTTTATGGAAAAATTTTTTCCATCATGGATTTTTTTTAAACGATTTTTCCATAGGTAAATCGTTGATATATAAGGGCGCAGCGCGCTTTATGGAAAAATGGATTTTTTTTTAAACTCCTTATGAAAAAAATAAAAAAAATAAAATAAAGAATAAGTTGAAATTTTTTTCCATAATTCCATAGATCCGACGCCTGTTTGATAAGTTTTGTTTTATCCCCTCCCGCCCCCGGAGACGGGGAAGAACGGCAAATCGGAATTTGTCGGGGACAAATTCCGGTCGACCGGCGACTTTTCATATCTGTCTCCCGAAAAAAAGGATCCCTGAACAGGCGTTCAGGGATCCTTGCGCTGTATAACGAAGTGATAGCTCATTCGCTTTCCGGAGCGGGGCCTTCGGCGGCTGCCGGCGTTTCGTCCGCCGCGGGCGCTTCCGGCGCGGAGGGCGCTTCGCCGTTGATTTTTTTCGCCCGGAGCTCCAGCCGCGGCTGGATGGTCTGCTTATAGAGGATCACCATAATGGCGGCGACGGGGATAGCGAACAGGATGCCCAGCACGCCGGCCACCTTCCCGCCCAGAATGATGAGGACCAACGTCCACACGGCGGGGATGCCGAGGGAGTTCTTGAAGAGCCTGGGCTTGATGATCATGCCGTCCACGCTCTGCCAGATACAGATGAAGATGAGAAACCACAGGGCGTTGATGGGTTTGTCGAGGATCAGGAAGAAGATGCCGATGGCGCCGCCGATCATGGGGCCGAAGGTGGGGATGATGTTGGTGATGCCCACCATGGCGGCGATCAGCGCGGCATAGGGGAAGCCCATGATCAGCAGGAAGATAAAGGCGCCCACCCCGATGATCACCGCGTCCACAAGGGTGCAGCCCACGTAGTCGATGAAAATCTCGTGGCACTGTGCCAGCAGCGCGTTGTTTTTCTCCATGCGATCCTTGGTCAGCAGGGCGGCGCGGATCCGGCTTATCACAGCCATGAGCTCCTTTTTCGCAAAGAGGAAGCACACGCCGAACACCACGCCCACCGCAAAGGACGAAACGCTGGAGCCCACGTCGCCCAGCGTGCTCAGCACGGTGCCGATATTGTCCTTGAGCAGCTTTACCAGCTTATCCATGGAGTTCGCCACCCAGTCTTCCACCTTTGAAAGATCCAGGTTCATCGTGTGCGCGGCGGCGAATTCCTGCGCCTTGTCGATCAAGGCGAGGATCTTTTCCGTGTAATTGTTCCAGTTCTGCGCCAGCTTCGTGATGCTCTGCACCAGCGACGGGACCAGCGCCGTGAGCAATATCGCCAGCGCCAGCACCAGGCAGATCACCGTGAGCAGAACGGACAGAAAATGCCGGCTGCTCTCCCTTTTTACTTTATGAAAGAGCTTCCGCTTGAAAAACTCCGATACCGGATTCAGCAGATAGGCGATCGCCGCGCCCACCACCACGGGGGAGAGCAGCTTCCACAGGTCCGCGATCCGTTTCCAGATAACGCCCCAGTGCCCGAGTATCATGTACACAAGCACCGCCACGACGGCGGCAAAGGTGTAGGCGAACCAGGGTTTTGCCAGAAGGCTTTTGAATTTTTTCATATTCAGCGATCCTTTCTGTGAGTGAATACCGCAAAACAAACGGCAGCCTGCCGGATAAAGCGCTTTGGGGAGTTCAGCGTTGTTTGTGCAGGACCGGAGCCAGTTTTTTGTGCAGCAGCAGCGCCAGCGACATTTTTATGAGATCGGGGATGAGAAAGGGCAGCACGCAGGTGGAAAGCGCCCCGCCGAAGGTGACGGCGTTCAGCGCGCCCTCGTGCAGAAGGGCAAACCAGCATGTGCCGAACAGGTAGCAGACCAACAGGCAGACGGTCAGCGCAAAAATACGGGCGGGCAGCGAAAAGCGGCTTTTCCTGCAAAACAGGGCCTCGAGCCCCCAATAGGCCAGCGCCCCCAGTAAAAAGCCGGTGATGTAGCCGCCGGTCACGCCCGCCAGCACGCCCACGCCGCCCCTGAAACCGCTGAACACCGGCACGCCGGCCAGCCCCAGCAGCAGATAGACGGCAACGCTCAGGCTGCCGTATTTTCCGCCCAGAAACAAAAGCGCGGCAAAAACGCCGAAGGTTTGCATGGTAAAGGGTACCAGCCCGAAAAACGCCGGGATCTGCACCCAGGCGCAAACGGCTGTTAAAGCGGAGAACATGGCGGTGAAAACAAAGAGCAGCAGCGGTTTTGTGCCGTTTGCAAAGATGGTGCGGTTTTCAGTCATTGATTTTTCCTTTCATTGTCGCGGCTGCAAAGCGGTCCGTTTTTTATTGGTATATATCCGGATCGGCTTTCTCGCAGTGCTCGCGCACCGACATGCCCAGAAACACCGAGCCGTGCGTTGCGAATTCCTCCGGCGCGTCGCTCACGTAGAACCGCCGTTTGCCTTCGGTTTCGCTGTCGTTCAGCAGGTCCAGCGCCGCCAGCTTTTCCCGCAGGTATTCGGTGGAAGCGGAGCCGGAGCAGACGATCTCCACGCCCGGCAGAATATCCTTTACGATGGCGTAGAGCAGGGGATAGTGGGTGCAGCCGAGGATGATGGTGTCGATCCCCTGCGCCTGCAGCGGCAGCAGATAGTCCCGCAGCACCGTTTCCACCACCGCGTCCCCTTTGTGAAAACGGCCGGATTCGATCAGCGGCACCAGCAGCGGGCAGGCCTGGGAATACACCGTGCAGTCGGGCGCCAGCTTGTTGATCAGCTTTCGGTAGGCGCCGGAGGATACGGTGGCGAAGGTGCCGATCAGGCCGATTTTTTTGTTCTTTGTGAGCTGCACCGCCTTTCTGGCGGCAGGGCTCACCGCCCCGATGATGGGGATGTCGAATTCCTGTTCCAGCGTGAGCCGCGCCATGGAATCCACGGTGTTGCAGGCGATGCAGACGATTTTTACGTCGTGGGCCAGCAGGAAGCGCATATCCTGTCGGGAATACTCTATGATGGTTTCTCTTGAGCGGTTGCCGTAGGGGACTCTGGCGGTATCGCCGAAGAAAACGATATCCTCGTGGGGGAGCTGTTCGATGATCTCCTTCACCGCCGTCAGGCCGCCGAGCCCCGAATCGAATACGCCGATAGGGCTGTGTTTATCGTATTTTTTTTGTGTTTCCATGCGTTAACCTCATATCAGAGGGCGTTTACCAGCTGTTTGAAGTGGTCGCCCCGTTCTTCAAAGCAGGAATACTGGTCAAAGGAGCTGGTGGTGGGGGAGAGCAGGACCACGTCGCCGGGGGCGGCGATTTTGTTCGCGGCGTTCAATGCCGCGGGCAGGTCGGTTGTGAGGACGCCCGCGCCGCCGGTGAGCTCGTCGATCAGCCGTTTCCCGCAGGCGCCGAAACCGATCACCTGCTTGATTTTCGGCAGCAGGGGCCGGATGGGCTCGAAGCTCAGGCCCTTTTCGTAGCCCCCCGCCAGCAATATCACCGGCGCGTCGAAGGCGTTTACCGCCGTAACGGTGGCGTCCACGTTGGTGCCCTTGGAATCGTTATAATATTTTACGCCGTCTTTTTCCCGCACGAATTCAATGCGGTGCTCCACGCCGCCGAAGTCGGCGCAGGCCGCGGCAGCGGTCCCGGCGGGCACGCCGGCCGTCAGCGCCGCCGCCGTTGCCACCAGCACGTTCTGCACGTTGTGCCGCCCCACGATCTTCAGAGAAGACAGCGGCAGGAGCGGTTCGCCGAAGGCATAGAGCGTTTTGTCGTCCGCGTAAAAATCGGCGTTCGCGGTCTTGGCGGAGTAGGTCACGGTTTTTGCCGGGACGGGGATGCGTTTCACGTAGTCCGCAAGAATGGGATCGTCCAGATTCAGCAAAAACGTATCCGCCGCGGTCATGTTTTCGTAAACGCGGCACTTGGAGCGGTAGTAGGCGTCCTCGCTGCCCATAAAATCGAGATGGTCGGGCGCGAGGTTGATGATGGC
>CACZOP010000065.1 GCA_902782845.1 Oscillospiraceae bacterium
AAATATATCACATGCCCGAATGGGCATATATCACATCATCGCTTTGCGATGATATATCACTATTGGAATTTGTCCCCGACAAATTCCAATTTGTTGTTCTATCCGAATTCATTCCAGCCCCAGCGCCTTCGCGGCTTCTTCCCGCATTTTATACTTCAGCACCTTGCCCGCCGCGTTCATGGGGAAGGCGTCGGTGAACCGGATATAGCGCGGCACCTTATGGCGGGCGAGGCTGGCGGTGATATAGGCGCGCATTTCTTCCTCGGTGACGCTTGCGCCCTCCTTGAGGATGATCATGGCAAGGGCTTCCTCGCCGTATTTTTTATCGGGCACGCCGATGACCTGCACGTCCTGCACCGCCGGGTGGGTGTAGATGAATTCCTCGATCTCCTTGGGGTAGAGGTTTTCGCCGCCCCGGATGATCATATCCTTGAGCCGCCCGGTGATGCGGTAGCAGCCGTTTTCGTCCTTGCAGGCAAGGTCGCCCGAATGCAGCCAGCCCTCGGCGTCCACCGTGTCGCGGGTGGCGTCGGGCATTTTATAGTAGCCCTTCATGGTGTTGTAGCCCCGGGAGCAGAATTCGCCGTTTTCGCCGATCCCCACGGTCTCGCCGGTTTCGGGATCGATGATCTTGCACTCCACGTGGGGGAAGTCGTAGCCCACGGTCTCGGTGCGGAGCTCCAGCGGGTCGGTCCACGCGGACATGGTGGAGCCCGGGGAGCTTTCGGTCTGCCCGTACACCGATACGATGCCCGTCATGTGCATCTCGTCGTCTCTGGCGGCGCGGCGCATGAGCTCCGGCGGGCAGCCCGCTCCCGCCATGATGCCCGTCCGCATGTGGGAGAAATCCGTTTTGCGGTAGTCGGGGTGGTTGAACATGGCGATGAACATGGTGGGCACGCCGTTGAAGCAGGTGATGCGCTCCTTGTCGATGCAGGCCAGCGACGATTTCGCCGAGAAATAGGGCATGGGGCAGAGGGTGGAGCCGTGGGTCATGCAGGAGGTCATCGAAAGCACCATGCCGAAGCAGTGGAACATGGGCACCTGGATCATCATGCGGTCGGCGGTGGAAAGCCCCATGCGGTCGCCGATGCACTTGCCGTTGTTCACAACGTTATAGTGGGTGAGCATCACGCCTTTGGGGAAGCCGGTGGTGCCGGAGGTATACTGCATGTTGCACACGTCGTCGGGCCGCACTTTCGCCGCCATGCGTAAAATCTCCTCTTTTGGGGTCAGGTCCGCCCGCCCCATGGCCTCCTCAAAGGTCAGGCTGCCGGGCTGGCGGAAGCCCACGGTGATCACGTTGCGCAAAAACGGCAGCTTTCTGCAGTGGAGCGGCTCGCCCGCTTTGTTGGTCTTCAGCTCCGGGCAGAGGGTGTTGATGATCTCCCTGTAGTCGGAATCGAGGCAGCTCTCGATCATCACCAGCGTGTGGGTGTCGCTCTGCCGCAAAAGATATTCCGCCTCGTGGATCTTGTAGGCGGTGTTCACCGTCACCAGCACCGCGCCGATCCTTGTGGCGGCCCAGAAGGTGATATACCAGGCGGGCACGTTCGTGGCCCAGATGGCCACCTTCGAGCCGGCCTTTACCCCCATGCTCACCAGCGCCCGGGCGAAATCGTCCACGTCCTCCCGGAATTCCTCGTAGGTGCGGGTGTAGTCGAGGGTGGTGTATTTAAAACAGTATTGGTCGGGGAATTCCTCCACCATGCGGTCCAGCACCTGGCCGAAGGTGAGGTTCACGAGCTCGTCTTTTTTCCACACGTAGCGGCCCGTGCCGTCGTGGTTGGGATAGAGGCTCTTTTTCTTGCCGCGGGTGTTTTCAAAGCGGCTCATATAGTTCACGAAATAGGGGAAGATGATCTCCCTGTCGGTGAGGTCCTCCATCCAGCCGGGCTTCCACTCCAGCGAGATGAAGCCGTCGTAGTCGATGGAGGAAAGGGCGCGCATCATTTCGTCCACCGGGAGCGTCCCCTCGCCGATGAGGTTATAGGCGTTGTCGTCGTCGGAATCCCTTAAATGCACGTGGCGCACGTAGGCCCCCAGGTTCTTGATGGTGGCGTCGGCGGTCTCCTTCGCCGTGCGGTAGGTGTGGTGCATATCCCACAGGGCGGCGAAGCTGTCGCAGGCAAAGCCGTCGAGCAGCGAACGCAGCCGCGACGTGTCGGCGTAGATGCCGGAGGTTTTTAAGAGCAGGCACAGCCCCTTCGCGCCGATCTCCTCCTCCAGCGCCGTCAGGCGGGCCTTTACAAGGTCTTCCCGGTCGTTCAGCGCCACCACGGCCACATAGGGGACCTTCGCGTCGGCGGCCATGCTCAGCAGGGTCCGCACGCTGTCGGAGGGGTCCGCTTCGGCGGAGAGATCCAGCGCCGAGTCGCAGCAGGGCACGCTCAGCCCGCGGCTCCGGAGGGTCCTGACCGTGGCGCCCACGTTGTAGCGGTGGAAGGCGCCGCCCTTGCCCGTGAGGTCGCTCCGGTTCTGGAGGCTGTAGAGCTCCACGCCCGAAAAGCGCATTTCTTCCGCTGTTTCGATCAGCGCGTCGAAGCTGAGATCCTCCCAGCCTCTGGTGGAAAACGAAAGCTTCATGCGTCTGCCGCCTCCTCATATACGATCTTGTTCAGCGCGTTGAGATAGGCAAGGATGCTTGCCCCCACAATGTCGGTGGAAATGCCGCGGCCGGAATAGAGCTTCCCGCCAGAGCGCAGGCGCACCACCGTTTCGCCCATGGCCTCCTTCCCCTCGGTCACGGCGCGGATCTGGAAGTCGTCCAGCTCGTAGTGGCTGCCGGTGACCTGCTCCACAGCCAGGAAAGAAGCGTCGATGGGGCCGTCGCCGAGCGATACGCCCTCGGTCTCTTTGCCGTCCTTCGCGAGCTTTACGGCCGCCATGGAGGTGATGATATTGCCGTTGTTCACAAGATAGCTGACCAAAGTGTAGGTGGGCGGGGTCTGCATGGCCGCCGCCGCCACGATGGCGTCCAGCTCCCGCGCGTCGATCTGCTCCTTGCGGGCGGCGATCTTCCGGAATTCCGCGTAAACCGCCGCGCCGTCCTCCTCGCTTAAGTCGTAGCCGAGGGACTTCACCGCCGCCGTCACCGCCTCGGGGCCGTCGTGCACGGTCAGGGTGATCTGCGCGTCCGCCTCCCTTGCCGCGGTATCAAAAAGGGAATGTCTGTTTTTGCCGCCGTTGCACAGGCGGGCGATCTGTTCGCTTGCCCGGCCCAGCTCGTAGGTGTGCACCTGCGTGTCGGCGCCGAAGGCCTCGCCCCGGCTGCTGAGGAGCCTTGCAACGTTCTGCAGTGAGGCCGTTTCGGCTGCGTAGGCGCCGGCCTTGACCTCCGCCGCGCCCCTTGCCACCGCCGCCACCGCGCAGGCGTCCGCCATGGCGAGGGTGTTGGCGCAGTATACGCCGAGATTCACGTTGTGGAGCGCGGGAACGGCGTTCACCGTTTCTTCCAAAAACGCGGCGAATTCCTCGGGCAGCATGGCGCCCGCGGCGTCGCAGAGGGTTACGGTGGCGGCGCCCGCTTCCACGGCGGCTGTCAGCGCCTCCGCCAGAAACGCGGCGTCTGCCCGGGTGGCGTCCTCCGCCACGAATTCCACGTTTTCGGTTTTCTCCCGGCAGGCAGCCACCGTTTCTTTGATGGCCTCCAGCATGGCGGCGGGCTTTTTATGATAGATGTATTCCATCTGCACCGGGCTCATGGCGGCGGGCACCTGCAAGCGGGGCGTTTTCGCCTCCGCCAGCGCCGCCCACACGGCGTTCACGTTCCCGGCGTCCAGCGTCACCGGCACGGCCACGCAGCTCTGCTTCACCGCCGAGGCGATGGATTTCACCCGCAGGGCGTCCGCCTTGTTTTCGGATACGCCCTCCAGCTCGATCACCGAAACGCCCAGCCGGTCCAGCATCTTCGCCAGCTCGATTTTTTCGCGGAACGAGAGCGAAACGCCGCTCTTTTCCCCTTTCATCGTCACGTCGCTCAATAGAATCGTTTTCATGTTCGCACACCTTGTCTTTCGTTTGGATTGTCGTGTTGTTTTCGGGATGGGAAAACCGGAAATTGATGAATTAATGAATGCTTTTTCATCATTGATTTTTCATTCCTTCCGTTTCCGGCCTGCCGGCGGCTTCCCGGCGCGGAATCCGCGGCGGCCCGGCGGAACGTGAAAACGCCCCCAAGGAACTGTTCCTCAGGGACGAACTGTGTCGCGGTACCACCCTTGTTCCCGCGCGCTTACGCGCCGCGGACGCTCTCGGGCTCTGCAAAAAGCCCAAAGCCTGTAACGGGGCCGCCGGATCCCGCTACTCGGCTGTTCACGGGACCAACTCGGGAAGGAGACTGCGTTCGGCCGCGCTGCCGGCTTGCACCGACCGCCGGTTCTCTGGAGCGCGGGGCCCCGACCGCATAATTCCGTCATCGTTGTTGTGAGTATGTACCATAATATATAACACAGTTTTTTCGGATTGTCAATATCAAAAAAACCGATTATTTATAATGTAAACAATTATAATTATTGATTTATGAGACGGATGCACGCCACCGTCACGTCGTCGGCCCTGCCGATGGGCGCGTATTTCACCGCCGCTTCCAGCGTGAGGGTGGCAAGGGTTTTCGCATCCGCGCCGCGGTTTTTATAAAACAGATCCTTAAAGAACACGGCGGGCAGCAGGTCCGCGCCGTCGCTCATCATGATCACGGCGTCCCCCGCCGCCAGCCGGAAGCCCGTGCGCTCCCACCGGGTCTCGCCCAGGATCCCCAGCGGCAGGGTGGATTTCTCCACCATCGCCGTTTTTTCGCCCAGCCGCAGGGCGGAGAGATACGCCCCCGCCTTGCACAGGTCCGCTTCGCCCGTGTAGAGATCCAGCCGCAGCACGTCCAGCGTGGTGAGGGTCTCGTCGTCGGCGTTCACCCGCAAAGCGGCGTTCACCGCGTCCACGGCGGCCCCCATCGAAAACCGCGCCCGCAGCAGCTTGCCGGTTAAGGCGCAGGTCATGGCGGCGTCCACGGCGGCCTCCGCCCCGGTGCCCATGCCGTCGCTCAGCACGCAGAAAAACGCGCCCCTGCCGTCGTAAAAGCCTTCGCACGCGTCGCCGCAGAGGGCCTCGTCCCCGCTGCTCGCGCTGCATTTGTAAAAATCCGTGCGGAACGCCGTTCTTTCGCAGAAGGTGAGCCACGTCCCCGCCTCCGGGATGCTTTCCGCCACCGGCGGCTGGAACAGGATGTTCGTCTGCATATAAAGCGCGTCCAATATCGCGTTGTAGTCGGGCGCGTCGGGGAGCTTTGGGCATAAAAGCTCCAGCGTGGTCCGCCCGGCGTCGTCGGTGGGCAGCAGCACGGAGGAGAGCGCGAAGCCCGCCTCGGCGAACACCGCCTCCGCCTGCGCCGCCAGAAAGGGATCCGGGGCTGTGGTGCGCTCCGCCCCCGCCGCCGCGTTTTCGAGCAGCGCCGCAACGGTGGCGAACTGGGCCGCCGCGGCCGCCTTGGCTTCGTAGACCTCCGAACGGACGGAATCCCGCGCCGCCTGCTCCAGATATTTGCGCGAGAAGCAGTCGCAAAGGGCGTTCTTCGCGCGGCACACCACCTGCAAACGCTCCGGCAGCAGCTCCGGGATCAGCTTGCCGTGGGCCTGCAGCGCTTTGTCCGCCTCGGCAAAGGCGCGGTCGGTGAGGATGCGGGTGTGCTCCCAGCAGAAGATCCGCTTTTCACAGTCGGCGCAGACCTCAGCCCGCACGTCCTTTTGCAGCGCCTCCGGCGTTTGCGCCTGTTTTTTGCGGAAGTAATTCCCCACGGCGGTCACGGCGGCGGAGATCTCCCGCACCGCTTTGGCGCCGCGCCGCAGGTGCAGCCCCAGCAGCCGCCCCGCCTCCTCGCCGTTCAGCCTGCGCGAGAGGGGCCGCAGACAGTCTTCCGCGGCGGTGATCAGCCGTTTGGGGAGCAGGCAGAAAAGGAGCGTTGCCGCGGCCAGCTCAACGAGCGCCGGGGTGAAGATCTCCGCGTCCCCCTTGAGCACAAGGAACAACAGGTCGCACACCGGGAACGCCAGCGCGATGGGGAGCTTCCCCGCAGGGGCCGCGATCCCGCAGAGAAGTCCCGCCGCCGGCAGCGAAAAGGCAAGGTAGGCGTGCTCGGGCCGGAAGCCCAGCGTCAGCCCCGCCGCGATCCCCCAAACGGCCCCCGCCGTTTCTCCGGCGCAGAGCCCCAGCAGCATCACCAGAAAAAACGCCGCCGCATGGGCAACCGAAACGCCGCCCGGCGCAAAACGGTCGGCCGCCAGCAGCAGCATGGCCCCCGCAAACAGCAGCGCGGCCGTGTCTCCGGCGGTTGCCGCCAGGAGCTTTTTCCCGCCCGGCAGCAAAAGGAACACCCGGTGCCAGAAGGCGGCCGAAGCGCCCGCCACCGCGCCCTCGCAAAGGCTGAAGATCAGGCTGTCCGCCGAGGGGAGCGAAGCAAAGCTCACGATCCCGGCGCAGAGCAGCGTGCAGAAAAAGGCGGTCGTCGGCAGAGTATAGCGTTCCTGCGTTTTCGGAAAAAACCGGGGCAGCGCCAGCCGGAACAAAAAGATGAGGGTCGTCGCCCCCACGTATTTGAGCGTGACCATGGGCGCAGAGAACACAAAGGCCCCCGCCGCCGCGCCGAGGCTCGCGGGCAGCAGCAGCTCCATGGGCGCCCCGGCGGCAAAGGCGACCCCGAAGGGCGAGACGTCGGCCTCGAACGTCACCCCCGAAAGCAGCACGCCGATCCCTGCGGCAAGCAGCATTTTGCCCACCTGCCGCCAGAGGGCCCCTTCCGTCAGTTTTTTGATTCGCAGCTTCACGGCTTCCATCGCGGCATACTTCCTTTTGCTTTCTTTTTCCGTCTGCGCGTAAAAATGGCAGATTCTGCCATTATTGTAGCACGCCCGGGCCGCGAAAGCTGTCAAAGCGGCGCGGGAGGGAAAAATTTGGAGAGAGATTCGACCGGCATTTGACAATGAAGTATTGCCGCGGTGCGGCAATATGAAGTGCGGCAGCCGCCGCATGAAGTTTTTCCGTTTTACGGAAAAATGAAGTGTTGCCCGTGAAACGGTCAACATTTCGGAAAGGC
>CACZOP010000066.1 GCA_902782845.1 Oscillospiraceae bacterium
GGATGCGATGATTTAAAAACTAAACTTTTGACTTTTTCGCTGAATGATACCTTTTTCTTGTATCGATCATAAAAAACCTGAATCAAACGGATGATATACGCCTCGGTTTCAGTATCGTTGTTTACCATTACAAACTGTTTCTTTAACCATAATGCGGTGCCCGTATACTCGTCTGCGATCCTGCCGAGCATTTTGTTGTAGTTGATTGAGTCAAAGAATTCGCACAGCTGTTCCAACGCCCAGAGATAATCCAGCTTTTTTCGTGACAACGGCTGATTCATCGTACTGACCGGATTTTTCCGATAATAATAAAGATATTCCGAAACTATTGAAATCTCACCTGCTTTTACCAGCCATTTAGCCATGACTGCGTTATCTTCAAATATTCTTCCCTCGGTAAACAAACAAGATTCTACAATTGTCCTTTTTAACAGTTTTGCACAAACGGTCCAAAAAATAGTATAATACTGATCTTCCGAACTGATAAGCTTTAGCAAAGACTCTTCATTTATTACAAACGATTCACTTTCGGATTCAATTCTTTTAAATTGTTCGGGAATATTGTTCGAATCATCGCGAAAACATGCGCTTATCACGGTATGATTCCGTATAGCATGATTATACAAACACTCAATTTGCTGTGGATGAATCACATCGTCGCTGTCAACAAATAGAATCCATTCGGATTCTGACATTTTTATACCCGTGTTTCTGGCGGCTGACTGCCCCTTATTCTCCTGATGGATTACCCTGACACAAGGATATTTTTCAGCATAATCGTCACAGATCTGTCCGCTGGAATCGGATGAGCCGTCATCTATCAATATAAGTTCAAAATCGGCAAACGTTTGATCCAAGATGCTATCAACACACTGGTGAAGATATTCTTCCACATTATAAACCGGAACAATTACCGCCACTTCAGCCATTTCTATCCTCCTCTTATTTCTTTCTTCAGGTTATTCCGCAATTTTGTTTCGACGCTTTATTGGAATCTGTTACTCTTAAAATTCCAATCTTTTCAACAATACCAATTGCAGAGCGAACAAATCAATGTAAAATTTGATAGATTTCACAACAATCTTAATCAGGAACAAACGTAATAACCTTGCTACATTCTGTTAAAATCAGTTTCCACTGTTCAAATGACGGATCGTCATTTCACCGAAATCACATTCACCCCACCACGAATGATGCCATCTGAGGTTCCGGTGTTCCTTGTTTTCCGTGATACAGAAATGAACGATGCGGTCAATCGACTCATACAAATACTCTGCTCCACTCAGATTATATCCGCAAAGCTCCAACTTGAGTTTATATTTACCCGGCGCCAGCAGAGCTGTGTTGCAGGTGCCCTCGAAAAGGTTTTCACCTGCTTTTAACATAAAATCCTCCGTTTTCGAGTCGGTCATCCCTACCTGGGAATCTTCCTTGTCATAATAAATCATCCGGAAAAACATGGAATGACTGTCCTCTTTCGCGCGAACGCGAAGGAAAAAGTTCATGTTTGAGCCCTGCGGGATGTCAAATCCGCCTTTTTCGGTAAACTGAAACATTTCAACGGCAAACAAATCGCTCGGAACATTCTGATGTCTCTGGTCCGGCGAGAACAGCCAACGCTCCATATACTGCTCTTCACCCGCTTTCGGCAGATACAGCTCGATCGCTTTTTCAGGATCGCCGTCAAAGATCAGCTTCCCATGATCCAGAACGATGCACCGGTCGCAAAGCTCCCGGATCGTGTGCATGTTGTGGCTCACATAAAGGATCGTGCGGCCTTCGTCCTCGGCGGCCTTGCGCATCTGGTCGATGCATTTTTTCTGGAACGACATATCGCCCACGGCTAGCACCTCGTCCATGATCATGATCTCGCTGTCAAGGTGCGCGGCCACCGAAAACCCCAGCTTCACGTTCATACCGCTGGAGTAGCGCTTTACCGGGGTATCGATAAACTGCCCCACCTCGGAGAATTCCACGATCCTGTCGAATCTCTCGGCGATCTCCGCCTTTGAAAGCCCCAGAATCGCGCCGTTGAGATATACGTTTTCACGGCCTGTGAGTTCCCCGTGGAAACCGGTCCCAACCTCCAGCATGGAGGTGATGCGGCCGTTCATGCAGATCTCGCCCTTCGTTGGCGCGGTCACACGGCAAATGAGCTTTAAGAGCGTGGATTTTCCCGCGCCGTTATGCCCGAGAATGCCCAGGCGTTCTCCCTTTTTCACTTCAAACGAGATGTCGTCGAGCGCAAGGAAGCGTTCGTTTTTTTCATGGGCTTTTTCGCCGATCTTCAGGTTTGGATCTTCCTTCCCGCGGAGTTTCGCGAACTTTGACTGCAGTTCTCCCCGCAAGGTTGCGCCGCCGATCGCGCCGAGCCGGTATTCTTTTGATACGTGTGATACTTTCAATGCTATATCTGACATATTCTTCCCTCTTATCCGCTTTTTCTGTCGGTCAGACAGTATCCATAAAGGTCCGTTCCACCTTGCTGAACATCCTCACGCCGATCGCCGCCACCGCGATCGTCGACACCCAGCTGATCCCGTAATACAACCAGTCGATCTCGCCCGTGCCCAAAAACGAATAGCGGAACATATTGATAATGGGCGTAACGGGATTGAGCATATAGAAATAGTAGACAAAGCGGCGTTCGTACAGAGAACGGCGGCTGAACATGTCGTAGGCAATGGGAGAAGCGTATTGCCAGAGGGAGACGAAAAAGCCCACAGCCATGCTCAGATCCCGGTATTTTGTCGTCAGCGACGAAATGATGATGCCAAGCCCTGTGCCGAGCACCGTGGTCTGGATCAGCACCAACGGCAAAAACAGGATGAAAAGATTCGGATGGACCCCCTGCCCGGTAATCACATAATAAATAACGAAAATAAGCATAAAAGCAAACTGGATCCCGAAGGTAATATATTGCGAAAGCGCTGTGGCGATAGGCATCACCAGCCGCGGGAAATAAACCTTGCCCATGATGCCCGCGTTTGCAACGAACGTGGTCGCGTTCTGGTTCAGACAGTTGGAGAAAAGGGTCCAGATCACGGTGCCGCTGAGATAAAAGATAAAATTGGGGACGCCCGCAGCGCCGAGCCCCGCGATCTCACCGAACACGAGAGAAAAGACAACCGTGGTGAAAAACGGCTGAATGATCGCCCACGCAGGCCCCAGAACCGTTTGTTTATAACGTGAGACGAAATTCCTGCGTACCCACAGGAAGATCAGGTCACGGCTTTTTTTCAGCCCCTTCAGATCTATGTGAATCTTTTTTTCCTGCGCCCGAATAACGACGTCCCAGTGTTGTTCACCCATGTGCTGCTACACCTTCTTCCTTTTTTTCGATTGCTCTCGCGGGAACCCCGACGAGAACCGACCCCGGCGATACGAAAGATCGCGTGACCACCGCGCCCGCGCCGACCTTACAATCATCCGCGATTTGAATGGAGCCGATGAGGATCGCGCCTGCGCCGATGTCCGCGCCGCTGCCGATCACCGGCGTTTCGGTATGCCCGTTCTTCCCTTTGTTGCCGATCACGTTGTTTCCGTGCAGAATACAATGATCGCCCAGCGTTCCGTTGATCACGATCGAGCCGTGCCACAGATCCAGCCCCTCGCCAACGCTGCTGCCAAGACCGATCTCAACGCCGGCGACCGCTCCGCTGCGGTTGCGTTTTCTGTCGTAATACCGGAACAGCGCTTTTGCGGCGATCCGCTCCATACGGGAACTTTCGGGGTTGATCCTGCGCCCGTTATAATACTGCGCCATACGGAAATCCCGCAGCGCCTTCCAGAGGCAATAACGTTTATGGCAGGTATACCTCATCTGCAGGATCTTTTTTTTGTCTGTTCCGAGGTACTGCGCTTTTTCGGCGGCAAGACAGCCCCGCAATTCCTGTTTTGTTTTCATCGTCATTTCTCTTTTCGTTTGATCAGCGCTCTGATAAACCGCGCGTAGTCCTCCGGATACAGCGACATAAAAAACCGGAGCTGTTTCAAGGGGTTCTTCTCATATGCGATTCCGAAATACACAATATTGAACCATCGTTCATGAAAAAGCGTTTGCATCAATGCCTGATCGTATACTCCTTGTTTTTTGTTCTGCGAAAGAATCAGATCCATCCATTTTTTATAACGGATATCATAGGGTTTTCTGCCGGAAAGCAGCCGCACATTCAATGAAGGATCATATTGCGATCCGATTTTCAGACGCGAGAACAGTTTTTTCTGAACATTTTCACCGCACGCCGACATTTCATCTTTATGCCGCGTTGTGATCCGGCTGTCTGAATCGCATTGCCGATATCTGATGACCGGTTTTTCCAGGATTCCGGCAGCGCCGCAATCAATACAGCGCGTCCAGAATTCATAATCCTCCGTGAACCGGAATTCCGGGGCTTCGCTGTATCTCAACCGATTGTTTTTCAAAAACTCCGTGCGGAATATCACGGTAGGATGTACAAGCAGAGGATTATTGGAAAACAGCAAACGGATCCGGAATTCCTCCCGGCTGCACATGACCGGGTCAAACCGACCGGTCAGAGAATTTTCATCCGTCCCGAACTGATCGGCCCATGCGCCGGAAAACATGATCTCGGGATGCGCGTCCATATAGTCCGTTTGCAGCTGCAGGCGGTCGGGATAACAGATATCATCCGTATCCATCCGCGCGATGTATTTTCCCCGGCAATGCCCGATCCCCCTGTTCAGCGAAGCAGGCAGTCCGAGATTTCTTTCGTTTTCGATAAGACGGATGCGTTTGTCCTTCGCCTCGTATTCTTTTAAGACTGCATAGGATTCATCCTTCACGCCGTCGTTGATGATCACGGCTTCAAAATCCGCAAGCGTCTGATCGAGCATACTGTCCAACGCCCGACGGAGATACGTGGGCGGAGTTTTGTAATTGCTCATCAAAAAAGATACGGTTGGCATATTCATCCTCTATTCCGACAGCAGCCGATCCCAAGCCGCCGTAAATTCCTCCTTGTTCCGCGCCTCATCCGCTATCGTAAATCGACGTGCAAACGCCGCGCGCGCGTCGGGATCCTTCAGCAGGGCTTCTATTCCCTGCGCCAGCCCTTCAGCGGTCATCGGCGTCAGGATCCCACAGGCTCCGTCTTTCAATATCGTTCGCCCGCCGACGGTCCGCGTGGATACGATGGCTCTGCCGAGCGCCTGCGCCTCCATAACAGAAAGCGGCTGCGCTTCTTCGTACGACGGCTGCACGTAAATATCACACGCCCCGATATACGGATAGGGGTTCTGCTGATATCCGATAAGCAGAAGCATGTTTTCAAGAGATTTCTCCCGGATCATTTCCGTCAGTTTTTCCCGTTCCGGGCCCTCGCCGACAAAGTACCAGATAAAATCATAACCCTTGTCTTTCAGGAGCTTTGCGGCTTCCACCGCCAGATCGAACCCTTTTTCGCGGCTCAGCCGTCCGCAGGTACAAAGCGCCGGGAGGCCGTCGTGCGGCGGCACCTCGTATGCCGAAGCTTTTTTTCGGATCTCATCGCCGTCAACGTAATTCGTGATCGTCTGGACCTTATTCGCATACGCGGGATACGCCTCTTTCAGCACCCGGCCGACGCCCTCGCTGACCGCGACCATACCGTCGAAGCGTTCCAACGCCGCTTTCGTGGCTTCCGGGAAGAATTCCGCCCGGCTGCTGTGAAATACGGCATACTTTTTCTTTGCGCCGATAAAATGCGCGATCTCCGAACAGTTCGGCACCGTGTTTGCGATCAGAACGTCGAAGGACTGATCCCGAAAGAATTTTTTTGCCGTCGCCTTGTTTTTCTGCCTGCGGACGGCGCTGCGGGTGCGGGCATTCAGCGTTTTGGAGAGTCCGGCCAGATGCAGGCGCTTTGCAAGACCCGATAAACCGTAAAGCGCGGCAATATGCGGCAGTCTGTAGGGATGAACGTCGGCTTGACCGATCATCACCCTGACGCCTTCCGGCGCCGCCGCCAGATGGGCGGCGTCATCACCGTCGCCCGGATATATAAACAGCGTAACGTCAAATTTTTCATGGGACAAAGAACGCAGGATCTGGCACAGGGACCGGAACACGCCGCTGCCGCAGCTCAGGGAATCATTGATAAAAAGAACGGTTCTTTTTTTCATCAGCGGTCGTCTCCTTTCCGTTTTTCCGATCATTCAGGGGATCAGTTTCCTTTTCAGCGCACGCAGCGTTTTTACCCGATGTTTGCGCCTGTAATAAGACTGCAAGCCTTTTTTATCCCTGTGCAGCACCATTGTCAGCAGATTTTTCTGAATCTCGTTCAGGAACGGGTTTTGCGCATATGCCGCAAGGCTGCCCTCCGGCAAGTGGCTTTCCCAGGCGTATTCCGTCAACGCAGTTCTCTCTTCCGGATCCGACAGATTCACATAAAACAGGTCGAACACATACAGCGTCTGCGCGATATAAGAAGCGTGCAGGCGTTCCAGCGCTTCGTCGGAATACAGCCCCCACTTCCGCAGACATTCGACCTCGAACGGATACGCGGCAGTCATATTGAACTTTTCCACAGCCGGAAGAGAAAACTCCCGCGTGGTGCTGCCCGGCGCCAGCCGGTAAACGTATAGCCGTTCCGGCAGATATACGATCGTTGCCGCGTTTGAAAGCATCACCATGGCGTGTACCCGGTCTTCGGCGCAGCGCAGCGATGCAAAACGGGAATAATCCGGATGCCAACCGTTCAGAACCGCCCGCCTGACCGCCTTCGTCCACACGGTATTCATGGCGGGACCGGAAAAACACAAACGGTACAACTCTTCTTTTTTCTCAGAGGAAAAGGTCCGTTCCGTCTCAAACAACGGCGGTTTTTCCTGCCGGGTCCCGTCCGGCGTTTCGGTCTCATAGGAATAAACGATCATATCCGGCGTGTGATTGCGCGTTATGGCATCATTCAGCTTTTGCAGACAATCAGGCTGCAGCAGATCGTCCGCGTCGAGGAACAGACAGTATTCCCCCCTGGCTTCTTCGATCCCGCGCAGTCTGGCAAAGAGCTGACCCGCGTTTTCCTGATGGATCACCCGGATCCGCGGCGATTGTTCCGCCGCCAAGTCACAGGCTGAAGCGCACCGGGCTTCCGAACCGTCGTCCACAAGGATCAATTCAAAATCGCCGTAAGACTGCCGCAGAACGGAATCAACGCTCGCCGCCAGATATTTTTCGGCGTTATACACCGGAACGATAATACTGAACCTCATTCAAATTTCCTCATTGTTAAAATCGGAGCAGTTCTTCCCACGCGCGGCAAAAATCTGCTTTTTCGCCGGAATGGTCTGTTCTTAACAGCGTATTCCGGATTCTATCATATAATGCCGTTTCCTTTGTCATCCGCTCAATCTTATCGGCAAGATCCGCTGCGGAAAAATCGGCGATCAGCCCGGTTTCTCCGTCTTTTACAAGATTCCTTCCGCCCACGGTGGCGGTGGTTACCACAGGCCGACACAGAAGATTCGATTCAATGACCGACATCGGCTGCGCTTCTTCATAGGATGGCTGTACGTAAATATCACAGCCGGCAATATACGGATAGGGATTCTGCAGAAATCCCGTGACAGCAATCTGTTTTTCAAGCTTCAGCGCGGCGATCTCAGCTTCCAGCGACGCCCGTTCGGGGCCGTCTCCCGCAAAATACCAGAGAAAATCCACGTTTCTGTCACGCAGGAGCGCAGCCGTCTGCACCGCAAGGTCGAACCCCTTAACCGGCGTAAACCGTCCGCAGGTGCAAAGCACCGTCTTTTTTCCGGCGCGGTCGATCGGATATTCCGCCGCGTCCGCCTTTAAACGCCGCGCGTCTACGTAGTTCTCAAGAACCGTGATTTTTTCCGACGCCGCAGGATATAATTTTCTGAGGATCTCCCCGCAATCGTTATTTACCGCGACGATTTTATCAAACGAAGGGAATATCGCCTCGTGGAGCGCGTGGTTTTCATCGACACTGCCATGGAAAAACACGATTTTTTTATCGGCGGGAACACATGTTTCAACAAACGCGGCCGTCGGTCCCTGAATATATGAGATCGCTGCGTCATATCGCACACCGTCGGAGAAATACCGTTTTTTTTCATAGTACATACGACGCCCGCCGATATAGGCGTTCAGCGCTTCCTGCGTCCCCCGCTGATCCCGTCGCAAAAGCTTCTGCAATCGAAGGCACACCGTGTAGAAGATCGCCCGCGGTTTGCGGTAATAGCGGGTCGGATCCCTGTTGACAATAATTCTGCCAACGCGCGGGTCTGCCTGTGAGAGCAGATCGCAGCGATCCTGCCGGATATAAAGCGTCACGTCGAAGTGTTCGTAGTCGAGCGCATGCAGGGCGGACAGCAGCGATTTCTGTACGCCTCCCACATTCATACGGTGCACGGCGATCAGCAACTTCTTTTTATCTGTTCTTTCATTCACAACAGTTTCATCCATTTTTCCGAGATCTTATCCAGCATTAATTCTTCTCTGAATTCTGCCGCGTTCTGAGACAGCTTCAGGCTGAACGCCGGATCCTCCGCCAAACGGTTCATAGCCGCAAACAGCGCGTCGGGATCGTTCATGGGCACAAGGAGCCCGTTTTCTTCATTTTTGATCGCTGTCCTTGCGCCGCCCGCGGGGCAATCGGTACACACGCACGGCAGTCCGATGGCCATGGCTTCCAGCATGGCGTTCGACATCCCCTCAAAATCCGAGGAATTCACATACATCGCGGCCGATAAGATCTTTCCGTGCACATCCGAACAAAACGGGAGCAGCCGGACGGCGTCCTGCAATCCCGCCGCGGCGATCTGTTTTCCGATCTCCGCCTCCACCTGCCGCCCCTCCTCGTTGGGGCTGTCGCCGATGATTTCCAGCGTATACTCCGGATGCTTCCGGTAGAATCTTTCAAACGCCGCAATCAGCAGAGGCAGATTCTTCTGCTTTGAGATCCGGCAGAAGGTCACGACTCTTTTGTCCCGTTCCCCCTTATACGGCGGGGGCAAACCGGGCTTCAGCGGATTGAAAATGACCACGCCTTTTCCGGCGACGGCGGCAGGGTATGCGTCCCGCGCGTAAACGGATTGGAACACCGCGCCGTCCGCCCGCCGATAGTATTTTTCAATAAACTTTCTGCCGTATCTTTTTTTCATCAGGCGGTCGGCGTCGCAGCGTTCCGAAAAAACAACCCTGTTCGGCAAACCTCTCGCAGCCAGCATAACGATGGGGATCGCCGGCTGCAGAAACGCGATCACCGCGGTATCCGGTTCGCGCCGCAGCTTCTCCCGCACCCATCTGATTTCCCTGTGATACTGCACGTACAGCGAAGCTTTCGCCATATCCGCGGGAACCGGCAGACGAAACAGCTCAAACAGATTGCAGGTTATCTGCGCATAGGCTTTTAAGAAAATGCCGTATGTGCGCTTTTCACCCGCCGATTCGGGAGGCATCGTTTCCGGAAGCAGCGTTAAAACAGTATCGTCTTTCAGGTCGCAGCGGACGACGTCTTCTTTTTTATCGGAGGTAAGGACGATCTCCGTTTCACAACCCTTTTCTGCAAAAGAATTCATCAGGAGCGACGCCACGCGTTCCGCGCCGCCGCCCACCATGTGCGGCATGATCAGCATCACTCTTTTTTTATCCGACACTTTTTCGCCTCCTTTTCCCACTGTTTGGGCGTTGTATGATCGAATCATCCGAATAGTTTCTGCACCGCCCGCCGCGCCGCCCAGAGGGCTTTGCCGTAGCAGCGCATCTTCAGCGCCGGGTCGGAGTAGCCGTTGTGCGCCAGGATATCCCGCCTGAGAGCGCCTATACGTTCGGATACGGATTTTTTTTCGTCTGCGGGAAGCGCTTCATAGCAGGTCAGAGCGTTATATGCGCCCCGCGCGAGATAAGCATCCGGTACCGCGTTATCGTTCTGCTCCGAAAACGCCCGGACCGCATAATAAACGGTCTCGGCGCTGATGAAGTTTTTCATCGTTTTTTTTGCCGTCATCACGGAATTTGCGTGATACTGCCGGTAATAAAGGAATTCCGGAACGTAGCTCACTTTTTTCGCAAGGCAATAGGCCTGACACGCGAACAGGAAATCCTCATAAATGATCCCCTCAACAAACGTGAGCTTCGTACGGTCAAAGAACGACTTCTTATAGAACAGCTGCCATACGCCCATATGGAAATCTTTGTTTTCCACCATTCTCCGCATCAGCGCTTTGCCTTCCTCCGGCTGATAGCGCTCGCGGTGCCCGTAATTCGATTCGGAAACACGTCCCGAATCCGTATCCACGGCATAGGCGTCAAAAAACACGAGCTCCGCGTCGTTTTCCTCCGCGCTGCCCAAAAGCTTCTCGAGCAGGGTGGGATCTATATGATCGTCACTGTCTAAAAAATAGATATAATCTCCGGTCGCCTCCCGCAGCCCCACGTTCCGCGCGGAAGAAGCGCCGCCGTTCTCTTTATGAAAAACCTTTACCCTCGGATCCCGTTCGGCAAAAGCGTCGCACATCGCCCCGCTGCCGTCGGTGGAACCGTCGTCTACCAAAAGGATCTCCGTATGTTCACAGGTCTGGGCAAACACGCTTTGCAGGCAGTCGTCAAGATAGGACGCGGCGTTATATACCGGGATGATCACCGAAATCAGGCCGTTCATTTCCATCGCTCCTTACATAGAATCAAAGCCGTCGCGCCGAGGCGTTTGACGTCGGAAACGAAACCGCCGGAATAATGTTTTTTCAGCTTTCTCCGAAGCGCTTTGTTCGGCGGGACAAATTCGATCACGGGATCCGGATTCGCCTTTGACAGATCCACCGCCATTGTTTCGGCGTCTTCCGCTCTGCTGTGTACGCCGCTTTCATCGCAGCCGATATTCCGGATCAGCGAATAGCGCGGATACACGGTAAGCATGTCGTTCTTCAACAGATGTGCTCCGAACCGGACCGACCAGGAACCTGCGTCGCCCTTCGATTGGCGGTAAAGACGCAGAAAGCGGTCCGCGCCGTCGGCGTTCATTCGGCGGATCAGCGCAGGATCTTTATAAAACGCTTTGATAGCGGCGGGAGACCAATCCACGCCCATCCAGCGGTCCTTCCAGGTCGCCCAAGCACAGCTGCAGGAGCGATAACAGGTAAAGATATCGGATGTGTACGTATCGGGAAATGCAAGAACCGGGGTATAGCCCGCAACAGAACCAACGCGAAGATCGTCCGCAAACGTCTGCAATGCATTGTTCATGAAACGAAGGAAATAAGGGGATGCAACGCTGTCGTCCTCCAAAACGATCACGCTGCCATAGGTCTCGATCACCTCGGTCACACCCGCGATGATCGAAGCTGCAAGTCCGCGATTTTCCGGACTTTCTGATATCCGAACCTGCCGGAACAACCCCTTTTCAGCGGCGGCTCGAACAGCCGCGCGACACTGATCCACAGCCTGCCTGGCAGCCTCGTTCTTCGGGCCGTCGGAAAAAATGAACAAATCGGTTCCTTCGGCCTCCGGGCAGCGGGACAGCGCCTCAAAAGTCTGCTTGAAATGATCCGCGCGGTTATATACGAATAATGCGACAGGTGCGTTCGACATAGGAAACTCCCCTCTGAGAATGATTATACCGCGTTCTTCGGCAAAAGATGCTTTTGCAGGAATATCGTCAGCTTGTTCTCGATCAGATACCAAGAAACCCACGAGATCCCCCATGTGGCGGCGGAAATCAGAACCGCAAGCGCGACGTCGCCGACCGCGAAGGCGTTGATCCCGAGAAACCGGGCGCCCAACGATACGGTATAATAATGTAATAAATAATAGGAATAGCTGATATTGCCGAGCGTTACGAGCAGCCGCGGCGTCTTTCCGCCGCACGCGGACCATACGAGACCCGCAGAGAAGACCGCCGTAAACATCAGGATATCATACCAGACCGAAGTCTCCCGAACAAAAACGGGGACAACCGCAGCCAGCGCTGCGACAACGGCGCATACGGTCAACACGCCGGAAGGAACCTGAAGTTCTTTTTTCTGAAGCAAAAAGAACAAGCCGTAAACAGCAAGACCCGCGATAAAGGAGGTCCATACGTATGGATTTGCCGTATAGAAATGGATGACCGGATTTTCCGAAGGAAAGAACACGCCTGCCAGCGCCACCGCTCCGGCAAACACAGCCGCAAAGACGCCGCGATGCTTATGGCTCAGCCGCATGGCAATCAGGAAAAGCAGATAAAACAGCATTTCCATCTGCAGCGTATGCCCCAGCCCCACCAACGGACGGATCGCGGTACCGGCCTTGGCAGTCACGCGTTCAAACGGAATAAACAAAAGCGATTTTATGAGCTGCGGCAGCGTCGGCTGATATCCGAGGAAAGAAGGATAAAACGAGCCTGCGACAAAGGTAAAAACCGTCAGCCCCCAATAAAGCGGAAGGATCCGGATCAGGCGGCGCGTCAGGAAAAACCGTTTTTTCTCCGGCTTTCGGGTGGAAAACATCACCACAAAACCGCTGATCATATAAAACAGATAAACCGCATGAGAAAAATCAAACGGACATTCGCCCTGCAGACCGGCAAAATGATACACGGTGATACACATAGCCCCGAAAAACCGGAGCGCCTGCAGGGATTCTATTTTTTCGGGCAGTCTGAAGCACTTTTTTTTCATAAGCATCACGATTGCAGAATGTCGAGGTAAACGTCATACAGGGTCCGGGCGTTGTTTTCGGCGTTATGGGTCTCTCTTGCGCGCGCCCGGGCGTTTTCCGACAGCTTAACGGCAAGCGCGTCGTCGTCAAAAATCCGTTTGACGCACCACGCCAGAAGCGACGGGTCGTTGCTGCGGTAAAAGAGCGCCTCTTTTCCGTCCGACGCCATATCCGGCGCGCCGCCCACGTAGGAGGAAATGCAGGGCGTGCCCACCATCATGGCCTCCCCCAGCGTATTCGGGCTGTTTTCCGCCACCGAAGTCAGCACGTAGGCGTTCATCTTTGACAGCCGTTTCGCAACGTCCTCGGCGGTAAGCGTTCCGGTAAATATAATATGATCCGCCACACCCAACGCCTCGATCCGCTTTTTCAGATAAACGCCGTACCCCTTTTTCACAAAGGAACGCTGTTCCCCGAAGGGGCGGTGTCCCGCAACGTAGACCCTGATATCCGGATACTCACGGATCAGCTGCGGCAGCGCCTCCACAAGGAAATGGAAGCCCTTTAATGCGTAGTAGCTGTTTCCCACATACAGCGAATGCCGCTCCATCGAACAGATATCCCACTGCGCTTCATAAAACGCGGGGCGCAGGATTCTGGCACAGCCGTAGTATGTTGCGTTGGGGTTTAAGGCGTAGGTATGCGCTCTGTCCCAGGTGGTACGGCCCAGCACATATTCCGCGCTTTCGATCAGTTCCCGTTCCGGCTTCATCCGCGGGGCGTACCAACGGGTCTTCCTGAAATGCAGCGTCAGCGCGGCAAAAACCGCGGCGGGATCGAAAGAAAACAGCATATCGTCGATTGGAAGCAGGCCGCACTGATAAACGTATTGGCCGTTCAGGATCCCCTGCATCGAAACAACGGCCGGGATCCCTCTGGCTTTCGCCACCTGATGCATTGCTCTGGCGTGCAGGAACTCCGTTCCTTCAATATGGATGATATCGGGCCTGAACTCCTCCACCAGACGCTCGCAAACAGCAATCAGCTTCTGCAGGTCAACGCCCCTGCCGTATGGGATGGCACGGTAAAGCACGCCGTCTTTTTCCAGAGAAAAATTCAGCCCGTCGTCTGATTTGCACGCGATCGCAAGCCGCACGCCTTCAATGCTTTTCAGACGCGCCGCCATAGCTTCCACCCAGCCCCCCAGCACGTCGCTCTTGATTGAAAGCGCCGAGGCGGCATTACGCGGTATCAGATTGACTGTCCACAGAATGTTCATGCAGTTCACCCGTCCATTTCATAATATCGGAATACATCACAGGGCATAAGATCAACAACGGAAAATACACCTGAAACACAAACGGATCAAACAATGCCACCAGCATGATCGACATCGTATGCGCGTTGGCCGTGGCAAGGACCGTGGTAGATACGCTCCTCGATTTGAAATACCGCGGCGTATGAAAAATCATCACCAGAGTCGGGATACCGCCCCAGACGCCGTATCTTCCGAACATGTCGAGGATTTCCGAATGCCCGCCGACCAGGCCGCCGAACAGGACTCCCCCTATCAGCGGATACTGAAAGATACACTGCAGGCTCCGGGCGTACCGGGTGATACGGTTTGCAAACGAATCCGCCACTTCGCCCTCCGCGGTGCTCATCAGGTCCTCGATCTTACGCACGACCTTTGTTCCTTCAAAGATCTGGAGGACCAGATTCCGGAAACCTTCCACATACACAAGTAAAAGAACCATCGCGACGACCATGACAATTGCAATTATTACCGCGGGAACCACGCTCTGGCGGCGGTAAAAAACCAGAATAGCCGCAGAGATCACCGCGGTGATGATCGCGATGGAATAGCCGGCGTTACTCAATACCATCCAGAAGGAAATGCTCCACACAAGCCCCAAAACAAAGAAGAATTTGTTATGCTCAAACGATTTCAGCGTCCAGGCGTACACCACAGGCGCGATACAAACCTGCGGATACACAAGACCGTAACCGCCGATTCCCTGCCGCATATATTGATACAGTTCCTCCGTATCCCGCACCAGAAGCCGGGCGATAGAAGTGTCGTTCTTCAGCGCGTTTGCAGTCCGGTAATTGAAAAAAACCAGAAGCGCAAGGACAATAGGAACGACAATACGGTAATTCAGCCAGCTGTCGGAGCAGTATACGCTGATAAAATAGGCAAGGACCATCATGTAAATTGCGATCTCGCCGAGTACGCTGGACGCACCGTCCATTATATAGGTGATGACAGCGACCGCCACCATAAACAGCGCGCACCAGATCTGCATCCGCGTAAATTCAAAACGGCGGAAAAACTCGATCAGGAACCAAACAAAGGCAAGCCCCAGCGCGATCACACGGAAGATCATATCCATCTGCAGCGGCGGCGCGACGGACCAAACAAGCAGATACAGCACGGAAACCATCTGCACAATGGTCTGTACCGATTTGTTAACGGGGATTCTCAGTCTGTCGTACATGATATCCTTTCAAGCCAACGGCCGCACGCGTCGACGTGACTTCTGTAATCAAACGTATCTTTCACACGTCGGGGACCGGATCCGCAGGCGATCATTTTTTCCATGGCGCGAAGCACGTTTTCCTCAGACGCATCCGGCAATACAACACATGCTTCGTCCGCATACAGGGGCAGATCGCTCACCGCAGTGGTGATGATCGGGACGCCGCACGTATACGCCTCCGCGAATTTTGTGGGGAAACCGGCGGAGTTCCGACGGCTCGGCTCCCGCAGAAAAACAAAACAATCGCAGCTTAAAATCTCTTTCACCGTATCCTCATGCGACAGCCTGCCGGCAAATTGCACGGAATCGGGAAGCGCAGCCGGGCAGGCGGAACCGTCTTCTGTTCTGTATGCGTCCGCCGAAAGTCCCACGATCCGCAAGGCGGCGGTTCCGGCGGGCAACCGGGAAAACGCCCGGATCAGCAGATCCAACCGATCCTTATTCGAGGGGTCGCCCGCATAACAAAACGTATAACAGGAATGCGCCGCAGCCGGCTGCCGCCAGATCGGATCCTGTGTATCCACAAGCGGCGGAAGCAGCAAAAGCGGTTTTTTGTTCCCGTACCGCGCCCGCATTCTGCCGCTTACAACGATCAGGCCGTCGGCAGGACGCGGAAGAAACGCTTCGATCAGTTTGCTGTCCGCTTTTTTTACAAGCTTTTTTATCAGAGCGCCTTCGGTATAACCGTTCCACTCTGTACAGTCATACAATATGCGGATCCCCGAACCCGAGAATGCTTTTCCCGCGGCGAGGAGCGTAGCGTACTGCGTATTATATAAAATCACGGCGGCGGTTCCGGGGTATTTTTCCACCAGCGTTTTCAGGTTCTTTATATCAAAGATCTGCTTCGCCCACTGCTTCGACGAAAACGGGTAAGACTGCTCGTACATATCAAAGCCCGCGCCGTATTCACGCCTGACAATGCCGTCAAAATACCGTTCTCCCCGGCAGACGCCGAGAAACACCGTTTCATATCCGAGCTGCCGGAAGAGCTTGCCGTTGTTCACGACCCGGTGCGCCGCGGCGTTTTTATCGGGCAATTCAAAATTCCCCGCGTAGATCACCGTCCGGCCGTTCATGCCAGATGCTCCCTGTACCAGTCGATGGCCGCTTCGATCCCCCGGGCAAAAGACCATTCGGGATCGTATCCCAGCATCCTGCGCGCCTTTTCGATGTTTGCGTTGGAGTGTTTGATGTCGCCCGGCCGGTCGGGCCCGAAGAGCGGCTCTGTCGTAACACCCAACGATTTTGTCAAGCCGTAATAGATGTCGATCAGATATTCCCTTCCGCCGTAAGCGATATTATACGCCTGCCCTGCCGCTTCACGGGGTGCGGCGCAGGCCTTCAGATTCGCCTCTATCACATTTTCGATATAGGTAAAGTCTCTGCTCTGTTTACCGTCGCCGTTGATCGTGGGCCGCTCGCCGGACAGAAGCTGCCGGATAAAACGCGGGATCACCGCGGCATAGGCGCCGTCGGGATTCTGCCGCGGCCCGAACACGTTGAAATATCTGAGGCCGTAAGTATCGAGCCCATAGTGCATGGTATACTGCTTCGCCCATTCCTCGTCGCAGCGCTTTGTAAGCGCATAGGGAGAAAGCAGATTCCCCTCCCGGCCCTCCGTTTTGGGCAGCACCGGCTCGTCTCCGTAAACCGAGGAGCTGGATGCGTAAACAAACTTTTTTACACCGCTCCTGCGGGCAGCCTCCAGCATATTGAGGGTACCCGTGATATTGTTCGCGCAATAAAACAGAGGCATCTCGATGCTGCGCGGCACGGACCCCCATGCCGCCTGATGGAGAACGTAATCCACACCCTCGCAGGCGGAAAAACAAACGTCGGGGTCCTTCACGTCGCCCCTGATAAAAGTATATCGCGGGTTGTCAAGAAACAAATCAACGTTTTCCTGCTTCCCGGTGGAAAGATCGTCGAGGCAGCGGACTGTATACCCCATCCGCAGCAGGGCCTCGCAAAGATTGGAGCCGATAAAGCCCGCGCCGCCGGTCACCAGAAACACGGAGTTTTCTGGGAACGACACATCATGATATCCCATGGTTACAGCCTCCAGTAAAGATAACCGCGACGCTCATACGCCGCACGGGAGAACAGCCCCTTCACGTCCAGCAGCACTTTTTTTCCGTCTCTGTAGAATGCGTCGGTTTCGTCCGGGGTCAGCGAACGGAAGGCGTCGTGGGCGACGGCAATGATCACCGCGTCAAGCTCACCCACGTTTTCGATCGGCGTAAAGCGGACGTCATACAGACGCTCGGCCTCGGCGGCGTCCGCGCACGGATCACAGATCATCGGCTCCACGCCGTATTCCCGCAGTTCTTTCACGATGTCGATCACTTTCGTGTTGCGGGTGTCGGGGCAGTTTTCCTTGAATGTAAAGCCGAAGATCGCCACCCGGGCGCCCTTGATCGGCTTATCCGCGGCAATGAGGGTCTTTACGGTGTTTTCCGCCACGTAACGCCCCATGTCGTCATTGATGCGCCGCCCGGCAAGGATCACCTGACTGTGATACCCCATTCTTTCCGCTTTATATGTGAGGTAGTAAGGATCCACGCCGATGCAGTGGCCGCCCACCAGCCCGGGCTTGAAATTCAAAAAGTTCCATTTCGTTCCCGCGGCTTCAAGCACCGCCTGCGTATCGAGCCCCATGCGGTTGAAAATAATCGAAAGCTCGTTCATAAAAGCGATGTTGATATCCCGCTGGCTGTTCTCGATCACCTTCGCGGCTTCCGCCACGCGGATGCTTTCGGCGCGGTGGACCCCGGCCTTCACCACCAGCTCATAAACGGCGGCGACGGTATCGAGAGTCTCTTTGTCCATGCCGGATACGATCTTTTTGATGTTTTCCAGCCGGTGCACCTTATCGCCGGGATTGATCCGCTCGGGCGAATACCCGATCTTGAAATCCACACCGCACACGAGCCCCGATTCCTTTTCGAGGATCGGCTTGCAGACCTCCTCCGTCACCCCCGGATAAACGGTGGATTCAAATACCACAATACTGCCCGGCCGCAGATGCCTGCCGAGAATGCTCGAAGCGCTCTCCAGCGGGGACAGGTTCGGCGTATGATCGTCGTTCACGGGCGTCGGCACCGCCACGATATGAAAGGAGGCTTCCTCCAGCCGGGCGGGATCCGCCGTAAATTCCACGGCGGTTTCCCGGATCCCCTCGTCGCCGATCTCCCCGGTGGGATCCACGCCGCTTCTGTATAATTCGATTTTTTCCTCGTTGAGATCGAAGCCGATCACGTCCGCCTTTTTCGCGAACGCAACGGCAATGGGCATCCCCACATAGCCCAAACCGATCAGAGAAAGCTTTGTCTCTCTGTTGATCAGCGCCTGATACAAATTGCAGCTCATTTATCTTTTCCCCTTTTCGTCAGTATAGTTTCTTTACTTCGCCGATCAACACACGGTTGACGGCGTACACGTCAAAGGTCGTTTCCGCCACCTTGCGGGCGTTCCGGCCCATTTCTTCCGTAAGCGCGTCGTCGGCGCAGAACCGCAGCATCGCTTCGCACAGGGAACGGTCGTCTTTCACCTTTACCAGCAATCCGTTATAGCCGTCGGTCACCGTTTCCCTGCAGCCCGTGGCGTCCGTCGTGATCACCGGCCGCCCGCAGGACATTGCTTCGAGCGTTACCCGGGGCGTCCCCTCGCGGTAGGAAGGCATCACAAAATAGCGGATCGTCCTGAAAAAGGACTGCACGTCGGAGATCTCGCCGAGATATTCGGCGTCCCCGTTATCACACAACCGCCGCAGCAGCGCTTCGGTCTCGGTCCCGGCGATCCCGTCCGGTTCCCCTGCCAGACGCAGCTTCGCGTCCGGGTACCGTTTCAGCACGTTTTCGAAGGCGCGCAGCAGCTCTCCGATCCCTTTTTCGGGATTCAGCCGGCTGAGGTAGCCGAAGATCCGCTCCTTCGGCAGCGGATACACCGGAAAACGGGAGGAATTCACGCCGGACCCGTTTACGTTCAGATACCGCGCCGGGTTCCCGAGCCGCAGCGCGGCAAACATCGCCCGATCGTCCTGATTCTGAAACACTACTCTTGAGGCGTATCCGAGCGACGCCCGGATATACGGGAGGATCATCGTCCGTTTCAGTTTGCCCGCCGCGTCGTCCGAGATAAACAGGCTCCCCGCGCCGTTGATCACGCTCATACAGGGGATCCCGGCGCTCTTCGCCGCGTTGTTCGCCAGGGGGGCGAACCGGATCCCGTAGGAATACAATAAGCCGATCCCCCGCTCCCGCACGGTCTGCACGATCAGCGCCTTCGCCTTCTGTTCGGCGAACGGATCGGTCCTGCGGCGCTCCAGCGGAAGCTGCACGTAGGAGATCCCGTGCGGCGCCAGCCATTCGTCGCCGAGCGCCTGCGCTTCCGGGCCGAACACGGTCGCCCGATATCCCGCTTCCCGCAGGCCGTCGAACAGCTCCGGGCGATAAAGATATAACCTGTGCGCGCAGGCGGAGAGCATCCCGATCTGCTTATCCATGCTTTACCTCCGCTTCCTCGGCGATCTCCGCGTCTGATTTGACCTTCGGCGTAAATACGTCGCTGTACACCTGTTTCGCGGGTTTATAATCCTTGCCGAAAACCGTCAGCACCGTCATCAGAATGATCTTCAGGTCGTATGTAAGGCTGAGCTTTTTGATTCCCAGCAGATTATACTGCATTTTGTCGGGAAGGATCTCCGAAAGATACAGCACGTCCGGATCCTCAAATTCCGACAGCAGCTCGTTTTCGTTCCTGTAATAAATACTTGCGAGGGAGGTGATCCCCGCCGGCAGAAGAAAGGTGGCTTTCATTTCGTCCGTATAATGATCCACGTATTTCTGTACCTGCGGACGGACGCCCACGAAGGTCATATCTCCTTTCAGCACGTCGATCAGCTGACCGAATTCGTCGATCTTGAATTTCCGGATAAACGCACCGACCCGGGTGACGCGGCTGTCGTTTTTCGTGGTGAGCAGATGCCCCTTGTCCGCGTTCTGATACATGGAACGGAATTTATGGATCCTGAAATCCCGCTCATACGTCGTTTTCCGGACCTGCCGGTACATCACCGGCCCCTTGGATTCCAGTTTGATCGCCACGGCGGTGACAAGAAAAACGGGGGACAAAACAACAAGAAGGCACAAGGAAGCGACGATATCAAACGCCCGTTTGATCACCAGCGAGACCTTCTTCTTCTGAAGGATATCGTAGTACTCTCTTACCTTTTCGTTTTGCATATCTTCGGGGAGCAATTCCCACTTCTTTACGATCATTCCACTCAAGCTTTCAATACGGCGTTTGCTTTTTTTGCGCGGCCGTCGTCGGACCGCTTCGCCTGTATCGTTCCTTCCTTACTTATTCGCTTTTACCGGTCGGTTCTTCATATGGGATCAGCCGTCCTTCGGACGTGATCCTGCAGATCCGCGTGCAGTGGGCAAGCACACTGCTGCGGTGGGTTGTCAGTATTACGATTTTCAACGGATCGTCGCGGATGATATTCGCAAGCACCTGCGCCTCGGTCTGTGAATCCAGCGCGCTGGTGGCTTCGTCCAACAGCATGATCGGCGCGCTGCGAAGAATCGCTCTGGCGATAAGAAACCGCTGCAGCTGCCCGCGGGAGAGATTGTCGCCGTTCTCGCCCACCTTAAAATTCAGCCCCTCCGGCTGCGCCTTGATAAAATCCTCCATACAGGCAAGCCGGAGCGCGTACATCAGCTCCTCGTCGGGAGCGTCCGGCGCCACGATCCTCAGATTCTCCGCCGCCGTGCCCGAAAACAGAGAGCTTTCCTGCGGCACATAGGAGAAAAAGCGGCGGGTACTGTCGGAAACCGAAAGCCGTTTGCCGCCGACCTCCAGCGAAACGCTGCCGCCGGAGGGCCGGAGCAGCCCGAGCAGGATCTTCAGGAACGTCGTCTTTCCGTTGCCGGAACGCCCCACGACGGCAAGGCGTTCGCCGGGGCGGATCTTTACCGACACATTCCGCAGCACCGGATTGTCGGAATCCGCATAGGTGAAATCCAGCGCGTCCACGTTGACCGTGACGCCGGCGTCCGATCTTGCCAGCAACGCCTGCGCCTTCCTGCGGTCGGCGTCCGTTTCCGTTTCAAACCGCGTGATCTCCATGATCCTGCCGGCGCTGGTGGAGATCGAAACCATCTGCGGCGCCAGCGAAGCCAGCGACGAAAAAGAAGACGTCAGCGTTCCGGAGATCTGCAGGAACAGCGTCATCGTACCCACGGAGATCAGCCCCTGCCACAGGCGGTAGACCGCCCAGCCGTAGCAGGCGTAGGAAACGACGATCCCCAACAGAGAAAGCACCATGGTCATCAGGATGTTGAACTTTTCAAATTTGAGCCGTACCGATCTGTATTTTTCCGTCAGCTCCCGGAACAGCACGATATATTGGGAAATCAGGTCAAACGACTTGATGATCTGCAGATTCCGCAGCGATTCCTCAGAAAAAGAAAGCACCTTGCCGTTCATTTCACGGGCTTCTTTGTTGAACCTGCGGATCGTCTTTACAAGAAAACGGGAAGAGAGCACGAAAAACGGCGCGCTGAGAAGCGCAAGGAACGCCATCACACTGTCGTAATACAGCACCACCCCGAACGAAAGGAGAAAGGTCAGACCTTTTGAAAACGCGCTGGGGATAAAACTGATCACTCCCGACGCGACGGTGGAAACGTCGCCCTCCAGACGGTTGAGAAGCTCGCCGGAGTGATAACTCCCGATCTTCTCCCATTCGGCGCGCATCACCCGGGCAAACATCTCGTTTCGAAGTTCGTTGCCCACCCGCGTACTGAGCACGGCGGTAATCCGTGACGACAGCGCCTGAAACAGGATCTGCGACACCAACAGCGCGCCCAGCGACATCGCCGATCGGAAAAGAACGGTATGGTTTTTCGTCATGACCGCGTCGATCAGGAATTTGGAAGCCACCGTCCCCGCCACCGAAAGCACAGACGCCATAAGCCCGAACACGATGTAAACAAAGATCGTGCGCTTATACCGCTTGATGTAGGCGAGGATCCACTTCCATTCGGAAAAGATCGTTTTCAGCTCTTTTTTATTGATACGCCTCTTCATCCTCATCCGCTCACACCCGACACGTCAGCTTTTTTTACCGGAGGACGCGCGTCTTCCGGAGGACTTCTTTTTTTCATTTTCTCCGTAGCCGTAGCCGTAACCGTAGCCGTAATGCCCGTAGCCGTAGCCGTAACCGTATTTGCCGTAATGCCCGTAGCGGCTGTAGCCGTAGTTTTCTCCGTAACCGGCCAATCCGCTTTCGGCGCCGTTGAAAATACAGCCCAACAGGCGGACGTCGCTTTCGAGCAGCGTTTCGATTCCGGCCTTGATACGTGACACGCGCACGGCGTCCTGCAGAATCACATACAGCGCGACGTCAACGCTCTGCGCGATCACCGCGGTATCCGAAACCAGCCCGCAGGGGGGCGTGTCCACAAGAATAAGATCAAAGGAATTCCTGAGCCTGTCAAGCAGCTCCTTAACGTATTCCGCGTGCATCCGTTTCCAGTAGTTCTTCTTCTGGGAAAAAAGCAGCAGCGAGATCCCGAATTCCTTGAGATGGAAAATATGGAAAAACGCGTCGTCGTCTTTTTCTTCCATCATCTTCGGGTCGAGGCCGAGCGTCTCCAGAATACTGGGGTTACGGATATCCCAGTCGATCAGCAGCACCCTTTTCCCGAGATCCGTCAGCGACAGGGCGAGATTTGCCACAACGGTGGTTTTGCCCTCGCCCGGCGCGGTGCTGGTCACCATGATCGTTTTTTCCTCCGGCCTTATCTCGTGCACCACCGTATTACGCAGCAGGCGGAGCGATTCCAGGAAGCCGCGGCCGACGTTCGGGTTGGTCCATAGGATGGACCGGTCGATCTCCTGCTTATACCGTTTGAATGAGACCCGGGGCAGCACGCCCAGCGCCTCGTGCCCCAGCTGTTCGCTGATCTCGTCCTTCGTGCGGATGGTCTTGCGCGAAACGCAGTAGACGAGGATCCACGCGAGCCCCAGGAAAACGCCGATCATCGCGTATTTCGCAGCGTCCTTCACAAACGAATACCGGTTGGAGGGCGCCGTGGGGAGATACGGATTCGTGATCATGGAAAATTTGATTTTGCCCACCACGTATCTCGCCGCCTCGGGGCATTTTTCGATGGCGCAGAGGATCACGTCGTACACCTGCTGCGGATCGCTGCCGGAGCAGGAGATGGTAAACATGTTGGAGCCTGAAACCGAAGAAGCGGAAAGGCTCGCGGGGAGGTAATCATAGCCAAGCTCTTCGCAGATCGCGTCCTGCAGGATATTGCTCTGCAGAATATACGGGAACGTGCTGGAAAGCTGCGTCGTCATGGCGCTGTCGTAGTAAAACGAATAGGAGGTCATGCCGCCTTCCGATTTGCTGTTCCCCGTCGACGTGCTGATGGTAAACGTCGCCGAGGTGCTGTAAACGGGCTTGTAGCGCTTGTAGCTGAGGAAAAAGCGGATCCCGCCGAACAGAATGACCAGGATCACAATCAGCCACCAGAATTTTTCAAGGCCTTTGATAAAATCGCTGAAATAAAACGGAATGAACTCGTTCTTGCCGGAGCCTCTCCGTTTTTTCTCGGTATTTTCTTCCATTGGGTATCACCACCGTTAAGTTCTGATGTATCCGACGGGCCGCCCTGCGCCGCCGCGCGGTTTGGTTACCGGCCGCCGCCCGCGGGTGAACCGCCGTCGGATTCCGTCCCTGTATCTATCTGAGAATACTTGTTCAGAGAACCGTATTTGCCGTATTTGCCGTATTTACTGTACCGGCTGTATCTGCTGTACCGGCTGTAACGGCTGTATCTTCCGTATCTGGAATACTTTCCGTATCTGTTGTATTTGCCGAGCTTGCCGTACTTGCCGTACTTGCCGTATTTGCCGTATTTGCCGTAGTGGCGGGAGTAATAATAGCCGCTCTCGTCAAACCCGATCTGCCCCGCCAGCGAGAACTCCGGATAAACGTCGTTGAGGATGCAGCCCGCGAAGCTGGTGCCGAGGTTATTGATCGTAAGGATCGAATCGTTCAGGGTCGCCGCGGGCACCACGTCGGTACGCACCACCAGGAGGTTTTTATCCACCATCTGCACGATCTCCGTTACCGAAGCGTCCGCCATCATGGGTGCGGTGTCCATGATGATGAAATCAAAGCGGTTGCGCGCCGCCTGCAGCACGCTTTTCACGGTCCCGTTTTCGATCCACTGGTGCGAGCCCTTGTGCGAACGGGTGTTCACCGCGAAATAGAGCGAGGATTTTTTATACTGGCGGGGATGGAATTCCCGCGGGGGCAGCTCGCCCGAAAGCAGGTCGCCCAGCTCGCACTCCCTGACATACTTCAGGCCGAAGAGCTTATAAAGCGCCGATTTCTTCTGGTCCATATCAAAGAGGAGCACGCGGTTTCCCTTGCTGGCAAGCGAAAGCGCGATATTCGCCGCCACCGTGGATTTGCCTTCGTTTTCCGCCACACTGAGGATGGCGAAGATCCGCGCGCCGGTCATACGCTTCGTGTACTCGATCTTGCCGGCGATCTGATGGAAGCTTTCCGAAAACTTCAGACTGACCGCCATGTTATCGTTCACCAGAAGTCCCGTCTTGGTTTTTTTCAGTATGCCCACCAGCGTCTTCTCCTTGTGCTCGTGGGGAATGGTCCCGAACAGCTTCGCGTCGATCTTTTCGGTAAACGCAGCCTCGGTTTTCACGGTATCCCTTAATATCGAGATCACGCACACGCCGCCCACCGAAAGGAGCAGGCAGATCATCACGATGGCCGCGGCGTTGGAGTTCGGCATGGAATTGGAAGGGCCGTGCGCCATCGAAGGCATCTTGATAATGTCGATCACGGCATTTTCGAACACGATATTGGAGATCTGCGGATAAACGTCCAGCACCGCGCACAGCTCATGGTAAGACGCCTCGGGGTTGTCGGAGGTCACCGACACCTGAAACAGGTTGGTGCCGCTGACGGCGCTGGCCTGCAGCGATCCCCGGAACCCGCTCTGCCCAAGATACTCCGCCGCCTTGTTCTTCATGGAAGGCTGCACGAAAACCTCGGCGAACACCTTCGCCATTTCGGAGGAGACCGAAAGGTTCGCGTAAGGATTCGCGTTCCCGATTTTCGCCGTGACCACCAGCGTGGCCGTACTGGTGTATTCCGGGTCATAAACGCCGTGTCTGAGGATGAAGACCGCCATCATGCCCACCAGTACGCTCATCACGATAAAAATCGCGTTCCGCTTGAGATCGCGGAATATACTGTGCCATTCTATACTGATTTTCTTTTCTTTTTTTGTTTCCTGCATTGTCGTTACTCCACCACAACCGTAAGAACGGTGTGCCCTGTTCTTCCCAGCTGATCGGTCGCATAGTAGTGAAAACTGTAGATCCCTTCCTGATTCGGGTTGTAATCGTTCTCCAGATGCAGCGTATCCGTCACGTTCACGTCGTAGCTGTCTTTCGCCGAAACAAAATACCCCATAGGATCCACCGCCGTGCCCTTCGGCACGTATATCAGGTATTCCGAAAGCTCGATCGTCGGGGCGTTGATGTTCCTGTCCTCCACGATCATCGGCAGAGAGATACTGATCTGGTCGCCCTTGCTGTTGCTGACCTCCGCCTTCACCGTATAGGTGCCGAGGACGCCGTATTCGTAGTCCTGCGACGTGATGATGATATTGCCGGTAATGTCGCCGTCAAGCACGTCCGTCGCGCCGATGACGCTCGAGACGTCGATGGTTTCGAGCTGCGAAAAGCACAGCGCGCGATTCAGCGAAAAACGCGGCGGGACGTATCCCCTGTATCGGATCTTGCGGGAAGCGCTCGCCACGTGGTTGTCGTTGTCGCAGACCGCGTAATACACCTTGCAGACTCCCGCTTCGGTAAATTTCGAAATGGATTCCACGATCACCCTGTAGGTCAGGTCGCCGTCTTTTTCGTCGTATGCCGTAACGCCGGCCAGCAGCTCGTCGTGGGTAACGTCCAGATCCACCTCGATCATATCCTGTTCGATCCTGATGACAGGAACGGTTTTGTCCTCTTTGATCTCGGCACGGTACCAGTACCATCCGAACAGGAGGACCGCTATGACAAACGCGGCCGAAATCACAAGCCGCAGCAAACGCATCATAGAAAAACTCTCCTCTCAGTATAACCCTCTGATTTCCTTATCCCGGATCAGCAGACCCGGATTGACACGGAACAGCATATCCGCGTAATCCAGTGAATACATTTCGCTCACCATCTCGTGGGCGTCCGCCAGATAGGGCGTACGCACGTAGGGGCTGTGGGCGTCGCTGGCGACAAAGTCCGCCAACGATTCCGAAAGAAAATCATGCGCCACGTTCTGGGCCGTTCTGCCGAAAGCGCCGAACAGGCTGCCGCTGTTGATCTGAAGCAGGCAGCCCCTGCGTTTCAGGGAAAACGCCGTCTGTTCATCTTCTTTTAATGCCTCATACCGTTCCGGATGGGCGATCACGGGCACTATGCCCACCGCGAGCAACGTCTCACACCGGTCGATAATCGCATCGGTACGCTCGTAAAAATCAAATTCGATCAGCAGATACCGCGTGGAATTCAGCGTGATCACCGCACCGGATCTGAGAAGCGATACAACGTCGCCGGCGGAGAATACCTCCTGCCCCGCGCATACCGTCAGAGGAACGTTTTCGGCCTTCAGCTGCCGGTTCAGCGTCGCCAGCTTGTTCACAAGCATGCTGCCCCATACGTTCTTATCCCCGTCGGGCGTGTTGGCGTGCGGTGTCGCCACAATCAGCCGCGTGCCGCTCTCCACGGCGATTTTTGCCATTTCAACGGATTCGGCGAGGCAGTAGGAACCGTCGTCGACGCCGTCGAGGATATGGCAGTGAATATCGATCATTCCGACCTCACCTCCTGTCGGCATTTTTTAGACAAATCAATCAAAAATATGACAAAAAA
>CACZOP010000067.1 GCA_902782845.1 Oscillospiraceae bacterium
AAAATGTGGTAAACTCTTCTTTTGCATTGTTTCTTCTTGCATCCTTTTTGGAAGCAAGAGATATTATACCCAACATGGATATGAGCATAATAACAATCAACGCAACCGAAAAAACTCTTTTCATTTTGCTATCCTTTCTGCTTTGTTTTTTCTTTGAAACGCTTAAACAATAAAGGTTTATGACAAAAAATGCGCCTCGCAAACGAGACGCACGAAAAATGCAATCTCCTTTGCTGCGACACAAAGTAACAGATTCTGTACAACGGAACTTGTTATCAGAGAGAGCACTTTTACCAAAGTGTTCTCCGTTGTACAAATAAATATGCACTTTATGTCGCAGGACTACTTTATCATATTTCCAAGAAAAAAGCAAGATGAAATCAATAAAACAAAGAACGGATGATATTATTCGGAGAAAGGCCGACCATTCCGGCTGGGCTTTCGCTTGACAAAAACAACAAGCAATGATAGAATATAATAGATTTATTATATATTATAATGCAACGGAGCGTGACCTCATGGCAGATATTCTGGTAACCGGCGGCGCCGGCTACATCGGTTCGGTGTTTGTGCCCATGCTTTTGGCGCGGGGGCACAGGGTAACGGTACTGGATTCCTTTTTCTATAAGCAGGCGTCGCTGCTCGACTGCTGCGCGGACCCGAAGCTCACCGTGGTCAACGGCGACTGCCGGAACAAAGAGACGCTGCAAAGGGCCATGGACGGGAAAGACTATCTCTTCCCCCTTGCCGCCATCGTGGGCTTCCCGGCCTGCGACAAAGACCAAACCGCCGCGAAAAGCATCAATCTGGATGCTGTGGAGCTGCTGCTCTCGCTGCGGGAAAAGGGCCAGCGGGTGATCTTCCCCTGCACCAACAGCGGCTACGGGCTGGGGCAGGGGCAGGAATACTGCACCGAGACCTCGCCCATCACACCCATTTCGCTATACGGCCAGACCAAAATGGCGGCGGAGGCGGCGGTGCTGCAGGCGGGGGAGAGCGTGACCTTCCGGTTTGCCACCCTCTTCGGCGCCTCCCCCCGGATGCGGATCGACCTTTTGGTGAACGACTTTGTTTACCGGGCGGTGTTCGACCGGGCGGTGGTGATTTTTGAGGGGAACTTCAAACGCAATTTTCTGCACGTGCGGGACGCCGCGGGCGCGTTCCTTTTCGCCATGGATCACTTTGACGAGATGCGGGGCGAGACCTACAACTGCGGCCTGAGCGACGCGAACCTCTCGAAGCTGGAGCTCTGCGCCGAGATCAAAAAGCAGATCCCCGCTTTCACCTATCCCGAAGCGCCGGTGGGCGCAGATCCCGACAAACGGAATTACATCGTATCCAACGCGAAGCTGGAGGCGCTGGGCTACAGACCCGCCCATTCGCTTGCCGACGGCATCGCGGAGCTCATCAAAGCCTATTCCGTCATCAAGAATTCCTTTTACGGAAACGTGTGATTTTTCATGGAACTCATCAAACGCTTACAGCCCGATTTTATGTTTGAGGACGACCGGGGCCTGCTGGTGCAGCTGGCCCATGAGGGTTACAAACAGATCAACGCCGTGTTCACAAAAAAGGGCGCGGTGCGGGGCAATTTTCATTACCACAAAGAAACGGACGAGGCCTTTTTTATCCTCGCGGGGAAAGTGGAGGTTACAGCGGCGCTCGACGGCGCGGCGGAAACCGCGGTTTTCGGCGCGGGCGAGATGTTCCTGATCCCGAAGTTCGTCCGCCACACTTTTGTTTACACCGAAGACACCTATCTGGTGGGCATGTATCCCACCCCGGTGGAAAAACCGGACGGAAGCAAAGACATCCACGCCGGATAACGAACCGGATCAAATCTGTTTTTATAACGGGAAGCGCATGAAAAAAATCGTATTTGTTCAGGTCGGCTTTGAGTTCGACGGCGACGCCTATCTGCCCTACGCAGCGGGCACGCTGATCGCCAACTGCCGGCGCTGCGGCGACATTACAAGCGAATATGACTTTCCGGAGATCATTTTCTCCCGCGAGCCGCTGAAAAACGCCCTCCGGAAAACGGAAGGCGCCTTTGCGGTGTCTTTTTCGTGCAGTGTGTGGAACGTGGAATACAACAAAGCGCTGGCGCGGCTGATCAAAGAACGGGATCCCGCCTGCATTATTATCTTCGGCGGGCACAGCGTGGCCGAGACCGGCGGGATGCTCGAGGAGCTTCCCTACGTGGACATTCTGATGTTCGGCGAAGGAGAACGGACCATGGTCTCGCTGCTGCGGGCGCTGAACGGCGGCAATCTCGGCGAAGTAACGGATATCGCCTACCGCGAAAACGGGAAGACCGTTCTTGCCCCCCGCACCCCGGCGGGAGACCTGACGGATCTGCCCTCCCCCTATACCACCGGCGTGTTCGACGCGCTGATGGCGGCAAACCCGGACGTGCATTTTTTAGCGGTGCTGGAAACCAACCGGGGCTGCCCCTACCGCTGCGCCTACTGCGACTGGGTAAACGGCAGAAAAATGCGCTTTTTCCCCATGGAGAAGGTGCTGGCGGAGATCGCCTGGCTCAGCGAACACAAGATCGGCTACTGCTTCTGCGCGGATTCCAATTTCGGCATGTTCGACCGGGATGTGGAGATCGCGGACGCGCTGATCGAAGCGAAGAAGAAAACCGGCTATCCGGAGGTCTTCCGCCCCTGCTACGAGAAGAACAGCGCCGACCGGGTATTCAAAATCTGCAGCGCGCTGAACAGCGTGGGTATGGACAAGGGCGCCACCATGGCCTACCAGACCCTGTCGCCCGACGCGCTGAAAAACATCGGCAGGAAAAACCTGACCATGGAGCACTTCGCTTCTCTGATGCAGCGCTACAACGAGGCGGGCATCCCCACCTATTCCGAGCTGATTTTAGGCCTGCCGGGCGAAACCAAAGAGAGCTTTGCCCGGGGCATCTGCCGCCTGCTCGAAAACGGGCAGCACAATTCTTTGAGCGTATACCACTGCGAGATGCTGCCGAACTCCGACATGGCGGATCCCGCGTTTATTGAAAAACACAAAATCGAAGTCATCAAGGTGGCGTTCAACCACATCCACAGCGCGCCGAAAAAGCACGAGGAGGTCACGGAATACTCCTACCTTGTGCGTTCCACCGCCACCATGCCAAGGGAAGACTGGGTGGAGGCGAACCTCTTTTCGGTTTGCGTGCAGTGCTTCCATGCTTTGGGGCTGCTGCGCTTTTTCGCCATGCTGCTGCACACCGAGGGCGTTTGCGGCTACTACGACTTTTATACCGCACTGCTTGCCTTTATCCGCGGCGGCAGCGGCAGGCTCCACGACCTCTGGGCGGGATTTCAGGCAAAATACGAGACGTCGCTCTCGGGGGACTGGAATTCACACGACCCGCGCTTCGGCAACGTCACATGGTTCTTTGAGGAAGGCGCGTTTTTGGAGGTCGTGACGGACTACGACCGCTATCTGGATGAACTGGAACCGTTTTTGCGGCGCTTCGGGCTGGAGAACGCGCTGTTTTCGGAGCTCCGGCGCTACCAGCGCTTTGTGCTCCGCAAGCCGGGCGACAAAGAAGAAACGCAGACCTTCGCCTACGATTTCCCCGCCTATTTCGACGCGGTGGTCCGCTGCGACCCCGTACCGCTGAACAAAACGCCGGTTACACTGACGCGGCAGCCCGCGGTTTCTTACAACGATCCGGCGCTCTATGCCAAAGAGACGGTATGGTTCGGCCGGCGGCGCGGCGCGACGGTCTACCACGCCGGCGAGCTGAAAACCGGACGATAACGAACAAAAAAATGCAATACTACGCACAATACGCGGAGGGTAAACGCTGATGGATCTGATCGTCGGCTGCGGCTTTTTGGGCAGCTACACACTCAAAGCCCTGTTGGAACAGAAGGCGCGGGACGTGCTTGCCACCGTACGGCGCCCGGAAGGGGAACCGAACCTGCCCGGCGCCGATTTTTTTATTTGCGACGTGGCGGATCCCGCCCGCCTGCAGGCATTGAAAGCGCGGCTGGGAGACACGCCTCTGACCGTTTATTACTTCGCGGCTTTCCATCAGGTGGACCGGCTGTTTGAAGACCCGGCGGCGGGAAAAAAGGTGAATCTGCGGGCGCTCTCCGATTTTCTCACGCTGGGGCTGAACGTTAAAAGGTTCTTTTTTGCCTCCACCGACTGCATCTACGGCGAAAACACGGAAGAATATCCCGCCTTCCCCGAGGAAGCGCCGCTTTGCCCCGTAAACGAATACGGGCGGCAAAAGGCGGCGGCGGAAGCGATCGTACGCAGCCACGGGTATACGGTGCTGCGGTTTCCCTTTATGCTGGGACCTTCCCTTTCTGCGAAACCGCATTTTTACGACAAAGCGGCGGCGGCGCTGCAAAAAGGAGAGCCGCTCGAAATGATCGACGGCATGGTGCGCTCGGTGCTCAGCTACCGGCAAACGGCGGCGCTGCTCGTGCAATTATCACGTCTGCCCGCGGGATCGCTGCCGGGGATATTGAACGTCTGCGGCGACGAGGGGCTCACAAAATACGAAATGGGGCTCGGCATTGCAAAACGCCTTGGATGCGACCCCGCGTTGGTAAAAAGGATCACCGAGGAAGAGGGCCGGAAGTTCTTTAAGGACGCAAGGGCGCATTCCGCCGTGATGGACAACACCCGGCTGAAACGCCTGCTGGGGCTGCCGGCCATACGATGGGAACTATAACCCGAGAAAGAGGAAACCTATGGGAAGTCATTTTTTCGCGCTGTTTTCGCGCATGAAGCACATCGACCGCTGGGCGCTGATGCGGAATTCCAACCGGGACGCGCTCTCCTCCCACTGCCTGGAGGTGGCGGCCATCGCCCACTGCCTGGCGCTGATCGGCAACCGGCGGCTGAATCAAAACTACAACGCCGACCGGGCGGCGCTGCTGGGCATTTATCACGACATGCCCGAGATCCTCACAGGCGACATGCCTACGCCCGTGAAATACTTCAACGCGTCCATCCGCTCCGCCTACGCGCAGATCGAAACCGCGGCGCAGAGCGCTTTGCTGCGGACCCTCCCCGCAGATCTGCGGGAGGACTACGCCCCGCTTTTGCAGCCCGACGAAACCGACGGGCTTTGCCGGCTGGTGAAAGCGGCGGACAAAATTTCTGCCCTGATCAAATGTGTGGAGGAGCGGGAAAGCGGGAACCCGGAGTTTTCCGCGGCGGAGACCGCCACCCGCGAAGCCATTAATAAGCTCCAATGCCCCGAAGCGGAAATCTTTCTGGATGAGTTTTTAGACAGCTTTTCGCTGGTGCTGGATTCGGTTTTGAAAAATGAAGCGCAGTGATCTCACCTTCACCGCCGAAACGGCGCCGCTCATTGAACCGTTGCTGGCGCTGAGCGACACGCGCCTGCTTGGCACGGAGATCTATACCTACAGCGAACTGGCGCGGGGCAACGTCTACGGGCAGCTCTGGGCAGGACTCGACGACGCGGGCCGACCGGTTGCCGCGCTGTTGGACAACGGCCAATACCGCACGTTCCTTACCCCCTCTGCCGCCGCCGTGGGACAAACCGCCGCCGAAACCGCGGATTTTTTCCACGCGCCGAAACGATCGGAGTGTTTTCGGGTGATGCTGAAAAAAACACCCGATGCAGCATCCGCCCCGGACGTTTTACGTTTGGAAGGCGGCGCGATCTTAAAAACCGCCTGCGTTTTACGCCAAAGAACGCTCCGACCGGAAGAAGAAACCCGGTACGTTTATTACGCCCGCGCCGTCAACGCGGGATTGGCGGACGTTTTCGTGCTTACCGACGCCGCCGGGAACATCTGCGGCTGCGCGCAGATCATGGCAAAAAACCGGCGTTACGCCCTCATCGGCAACGTTTACACGGTGAAACGCTTTCGCGGACAGGGCGTCGCGGGGAAGCTGCTTGCGGCCTGCGAAGCGCAGGCGGCAAAGGAAGGGCTGCTGCCGGTGCTTTATTGCAACAAAAATATGACGTCCTTTTACAAAGCGCGCGGATATCGGATCGTAAAAAAACATGATTTGTAACTTATGCCCCCGCCGCTGCGGCGTCGATCGCGGTTCGAAGGCGGGTTTTTGCGGCGAAAAAGCCGTTTTACGGGCAGCCAAAGCCTGCCTGCATTTCTGGGAAGAACCCTGTATCGCCGGAACCGGCGGCGCGGGGACTGTGTTTTTTTCCGGCTGCAATCTCGGCTGCGTTTATTGCCAGAACCGGGAGATCAGCGTAACAGGCAAAGGAAAGGAAATCACGGTCAAACGACTGCGTGAAATTTTTGAAGACCTTATCTGGCAGGGCGCGGACTGTATTGATCTGGTGACGCCTACCCACTTTGTCCCGCAAATCGCCGAGGCGCTTGCCGCCGAAAAGCTGCCGGTGCCGGTGGTGTATAACTGCGGCGGCTACGAAAACACGGAAACACTGAAAACGCTGGAAGGGCTGATCGACGTTTACCTCCCGGACTACAAATATGCCGACGGCGAACTGGCAAAACGCCTTTCCCGCGCGCGGGATTACCCTGCCGTCGCCCTTGCCGCCATCAAAGAAATGCTGCGCCAGCGGGGGCCTTTCCGGCTGGATGACGACGGCTTATTGCAAAGCGGCGTGCTGGTGCGGCACATGGTGCTGCCGGGGTACGGTAAAAACACGCTGGACTGCATCGACGTGCTGACCGGAGAATTCGGCCCGGAGGAAATCCTCTGCAGCCTGATGAGCCAATATACGCCGCCGAAAACACCCCTGCCGGACGAAACCCTCAACCGGCGGCTGACGCAGACGGAATACGACGCCGCGGTGGAATACCTGTATCTCTGCGGCGCAGAAAACTGGTTCGTGCAGGAGCTTTCTTCCGCGAAGGAGGAATACACGCCGGACTTTGATCTGACAGGCCTATGAATCACTATTCCTTAAACGATTACTGCCGGGCGCGCTTCGGCAAAAAACTCTATAAGCTGTCGCTGGACGGGGGCTTTACCTGCCCGAACCGGGACGGAACAAAAGGCACGGGCGGGTGTATTTTCTGTTCCAGCAGCGGCTCCGGCGACTTTGCCGCCCACGGGGCGGATATAAACGCGCAGATCGAAGCCGCCAAAGCCCGTGTCCGGAGAAAAAACAAAAACGGCGGCTATATCGCGTATTTTCAGAGCTTTACAAACACCTACGCCCCTGCTCAGCGGCTGCGGGCGCTGTTTACCCCGGTGATTGCGCGGGACGATATCGACGTGCTGAGCGTTGCCACCCGGCCCGACTGCCTGCCGCCGGACGTGCTGGAGCTTTTATCGGAGCTGAACAAAATCAAGCCCGTGTGGGTGGAACTGGGGCTGCAGACCACCAAGCCCGAAAGCGTGCGCTTTATCCGACGCGCCTATGAAAACGAGGTTTACGACAGCGCCATGCGGGAACTCAAACGCCGGGGGATCTATACCGTAACGCATATCATTTTGGGGCTGCCCGGAGAAACCCTTGCCGATATGGAGACCACGCTGCGCCGTGCGCTGGCGGCGGGCACCGACGGCGTGAAGCTGCAGCTTTTGCATATCCTGAAAGACAGCGACCTTTACCCCCTGTGGCAGGCGGGAAAGATCAGAACGCTGACCATGGAGGAATACCTGGAACTCCTGCTGGCGCTTGTGCCGCAGATTCCGAACGACGTTGCGATCCACCGCCTGACCGGCGACGGCGACAAGCGGACCCTTGCTTCTCCTCTGTGGAGCGCCGATAAAAAAGCGGTGATCAACGCGATACGGCGTCTTTGAAAAAACTATTGTTTTTTTTGAGAAAGAGTGTTATTATTGTTTGAAAGAAAAAGGAGGCGTTTATATGAATTCTGCATCCAACACGTTTTTTCACTTTTTGAGCCGGTTTATCTCGTTGGCGTTCACGGGGCTGTTCGGCTTCTATTCGCTGGTGGGCGGCTTCAACACACCGCCAGAGCCCGCCCAGGAATTCACGCCCGTGGTGCGCTTTGCCGTTTGCAGCGACGTGCACTTAAACGGCGATCCCGAACAGGCGGCGGCCATCCGCATGGGGCAGCTCTTTGACGACAGCTACGCCTATGCCGAGGCAAGCGGCGCTTACCGGGCGCTGGACGCCGTGATCGTGGTGGGGGATTTCGCCACCAACGGCAAAGCCGAAGAATACGCGCTTTATAATGAGATCGTGGATGCGCACATTAAGGGAAACACCCAGACCCTTGAGGTGTTGGGCAACCATGAATTCATCGCCTACCGCGACGTGGACGCAAGCGTGGGCTATGACGTTTACAAGGAATACATCCATCCCGAGGTGGATCGCCACGACGTGATCAACGGCTACCATTTCATCGGCGTTTCTTATAACCCCGACGGCAAAAAGTTCACCCAAAAGCTCTCGTGGCTCAAGGAACAGTTGGACGCCGCCAAGGCGGACGACCCCAACAAGCCCATTTTTGTCTACCAGCATCCGCATCCCTTCGGCACCGTTTACGGCAGCGTGAACTGGGGGCAGCCGGAGCTGCGTACCGTGCTGGACCTTTATCCGCAGATCGTTGATTTCTCGGGCCATTCCCACTACTGCCCCGCCGACCCGCGCTCCATCTGGCAGGGCGCCTTCACCGCGGTGGGAACCGGTTCCCTTTCGGCATTTATGAGCAATTTAAACTATGTGGACGGCGACGAGGACGCGCCCGGGGAATCCGGCGGATTCTGGATGGTGGAAGCGGACGCAGAGGGCAACGTGCGGCTGCAGCTTTATGACATCGTCAATCACACCTTCTTCCCCGAAATCGACTACTTCCTCACCAATCTCAGCAAGGTCAACGACCGCCCCTATAACTGGGACAACCGTATGCGCTTTGATACCGCCCCCGTCTTCCCCGATGACGCCGGGATCTCCGTTTCCCGCAACAACCTCGGCAACGCGGTGCTTTCTTTCCCGGACGCCGCCGGTTTCTACGAAGCGGAAAACTATAAAATCAGCGTGCAGAAGGAAGGCAAACTCCGCCCCGTTTGGGACGATACGGTGGTTTCGGATTACGTCCGCGCCGGACGCACAGGCGTGAACGTGGACTTGGGCCCGCTGGAGGACGGCGCCTACACCGTAAAGATTACGGCGAACAGCCCCTATGAGAAGCAGGGGCAGACCCTCACGGGTACCGTGACGCTGGAAGCGCAGACGATCATTCCGGGCGACGTGAACTGCGACGGCGAAGTGACCGCTGAGGACGCCCGCCTTGCCCTGCGCGCCGCCGTGGGTCTGGAGGACTTCCCGGAGAATTCCCCGGCCTTCCGCGCCGCGGATCTGGACGGCAGCGGCGATATCACAGCTGAGGACGCCCGCGCCATCCTGCGCCTTGCCGTGGGACTTGAAACCGACTGACGGGACGGTCGTATTTCTTAAATAAAGACTGAAACTATGACAAAAGCGCGGAGTTCCGGCCCCGCGCTTTTTTGTTTTTCATTCTGACTATCGGTATCCGGTACGGTTGCCGGAGCGAGCCTGTCAAAAAACGGACCGCGTTTCACTTTGCGTGCGTTTACGATCCGAATTCAACAACTATTTGCCGTCTTCCATAATATGCATGGCGCGGAGGGTGGGATCGGCGATCTTTGCGGCGATCTCAAAAGCGTGGGGCTCCAGAAAATCCGCCGGGTGATCCGAGAGACCCCGTTTCCGGAATTCCGCGATCAGCGCGGCGGAGATCGACTCAATGCGGCGGATGCTTTCTTCCGTTGGGGGTTCCAGCAGCAGGCGTTCCGCTTCGGCGGCAAGTTCCCCCAAGGCCGGCAGATTTTTCGCACTGCGCAGCGCCCATTTATAAAAGGGGCACCAACGGCCGTTGAGCAGATGCAGCAGCTCGCAGACCTGACGCACGAATTCCGCCGCCGCCAGCATCGCCGCGCCCGGCTCTCCGTGCTTTAAGAGGCGCGGGAAATTATACTGCCCGCTCTGGGCGGCAAAGACCGCTGCCGTCGCCAGCTTTTTATACAATACGTCCGCGGGGGGATGCGAAAGCCGCGCGCGCAGAGCGGTGACTTCCCCGCTGCCGTCGTAAAAAATCCCGCCGTTGACAGCACACGCATAGCGGAAGGACGGAACCCGCAGCCAGTCCGCCGGGGCGGGCGGCGCGTCCGGGAAACCGATCAGCCCCTCAAAAAAACGCCCGGTGCAGCGCACCCCGTGGCGGGCGTTTTCGTAGACGCTTTTTCCCTGCAGGGGTACGTCCATAAAACGATCGGGCAGGCTGTCGTAGGCGCGGGAAAGGCGGAATTCATACTGGCGGTACAGTTCCTCCGGCAGCCAAAGAAAAAAACCGGGGTCGAAATCGTGATCCCGGGAAATTTCATCGTCAAAGCCGAAATTCTCGCTCCCCTGCCCGCAGACGCCCGCGGCGACATGGGAAAGCAATTCGGGAAAGCGTTCCAGCAGCATGGGAAGGCCGTAAGCCTCAAAATAGGCGCGGGAGAGTTCAATGCCCTGCATAACAGCGATCCGCCCTTTCCGTTAAGATCTGTTCAGTTTCAAGATACCCCAGCTCCGCAGCGGCGGCGGCGCACTTGCGGCAGGTGTAGTAATAGTAGCCGTCGCGCGGTTCCTTCGCGGTGTTCAGCAACGCCATGCCCGTTTGTACACAGGTTTCGACCGCCTCATCGCAGGGATCCCGGCGGTTATAAAGCAGCGCCAGATTCATCCAGGTGACGGCAAGGTCGCAAACGTCCCCGTACCGCTCCAAGACGCCCACGGCGCGGCGGTAGTAGTATTCCGCTTTATCGAACGCCCCGGCGTCCGCGAGCCACGCCGCCATATTGTTATAGAGCCCGGCAAAAGCCTTGTCTCCGGCGGGATAAAAACGCTCGAAACAGCGCGCCGCCTCGGCATAGCAATCCCCCGCCCTCTCGTTTTCTCCGGCATTTTTCAGCACAGTGGCGGCGTTGAGCCACACCATGGCGGCAGGGTACGAATAGGAAAGCTCCAGTTTTTCCAGCAAAGAAAGCGCCGCCTCGGCAGCGGCCACCGACGAGGATACGCTGCCGTATTGCCGCTCGAAGCCCATCAGTTCGTTATACAGCGAAAGCGCAGCGGAATCGTCGCCCTCCGCCTGCGCTGCAGAAAGCGCCGCGCGCAGAAAGCTCCCGGCCTCCCGGAAGGCTTCTTTGTTCAGCAGCGCATCGTATTGTTGAAGAATGGATGGAATATCCATATAAATGACCGCCCTTAAACTTCTGTTGGCAAAACTTCTTTCAATGCACTTCCCATTCCGCAATACTCCGGAACAGGTTTTCCTCTGTTGATTCCACTTTTCCGTCAATATGCCGGGAATAGCAGAACTGGCCGTTGCGGTACAAAAGCGGGATAAAAGGCAGCTCCGAGGCAAACACGTCGAGAAACTCCGACAGCTCAACCTGCCCGCTGCGATAAAGACCGTAGGTGGTGTCGGAGCGCAGATCGTCCATTTTCATGCCGTAGGACGCCGCGCCGCCGGAAAAGAAGGGAGATAGATCCATATTTCTGGTCAGCTTGATCTCAGCGAGATAAAAGTCAAACTTTCCCGACCCCAGAGCGAGCTGGAACGCGTCCATCGCCAGATATTCCAGTTCCAGCTGCACGTTGACCGCCGCAAGCTGCTCGGCGATCAGAGCCGCGGCGGAGCGCAGGAACGGATTCCCGTCCGGGCAGAGCAGCCTGTAGTGCAGGGTCTCTCCTTTCGTGCCCGCGTGGATCACCGAAAGCAGAGCGTCCGCCGCACGGACGTCCGCGTCGCCGATCTGTTCGGCGGAAAGGGTGCCGGCGTTCAGCGCCTCCCATGAGGTGTTCACCGGATAAAACGCCGCCCGCGCGTGGTTCATATAGGCGTTGGAGCAGATGAGGCTGCGGGACAGCGCCAGGCTGATCGCACGCCGCACGTCGGCAGTGTAGAGCTGATAAGAGCCGTGGTTCACACCCAGAAACACCAGGTTGTTGAGATAGACCTCCCCTGCGCCCGATGCGCTGCGCTTTGCCGTGCCGGAGGAAAGATCCGTATAGAAGCAATCGATCTCGTCGGTATCCAGAAGATGCATCAAAGACGAGGTCTCGGTGATGTTTTTTAATACGATGTTCCCCACCGCGGGCAGCTCGCCGCTGTATTTTGCGTTGAACGCCAGCGTCAGCTTTCCTTCTTTTTTTTCAAAGGCAAAGGGGCCGGCGCCCACAGGCAGATCTTTTTCGCCTCCGGCGGTGCCGTGTTTGACAATGGGGAAGGTCAGCACGTTCAAAGCGTTCACGTCCGGTGTTTTCATCTGGAACACCACGCCGTGGTTCCCCGCCGCCTCGCAGCGTTCCACGTTCCGCAGCGCTTCTTTATACAAAGGCGCGTCTTTGGCCAGTGAGAAAGAATACACAACGTCGGACGACGTGAGCGTCACGCCGTCGGAAAAAAGCACCGTTTCGGGCAGACTCACGCGCACCGCTTCGGGGGTTGCCGTTTCGGTAATCGCCACGTCCGGTTCCGCCGTAAAACCGCTGTTCAGCGTATAGAGCGAGCGGAAGACCAGCGGCAGAACGGAGCTGTTGAGCACGGAGGTGCAGAAAAACGGGTTCACCGAATCCAGCGACGTATACGGAACCGTCACGCTGCCCGCAGGCGCTTTCACAACGTCTGTCTGTTCCACGTCTCCCGCAGTCGTCTCTTCCTCCGGCGTTTCTTTTTTGCAGGCGGAGAACGCGCAAAGCAAACTCAAAGCCAGCACAAATGCCAGCGTTTTTTTCAGCCGCGCTTTTATTGTGTTATTCAATACAAAACCGTTCAACGTTCATCGCCCTTCCGGTGGTATTTTCGATCTCCACGATCACACAGTTCATCATCGCAGGCCCGTCGGCGGGATCGAACCGCACCGGCAGCCCGGTCCGCATTTTTTTTGTGGCGTTTTCGGTTTTAACGCCCAGCACCGACTGCTTTACGCCCGTCATGCCGACGTCGGTGATGTACGCCGTGCCGCCGGGCAGGATCTGCTCGTCCGCCGTCTGCACGTGGGTATGGGTCCCGAACAGCGCAGAGCATCTGCCGTCCGCGTAAAAACCCATGGCGCGCTTTTCGGAAGTGGCCTCCGCGTGGAAATCCACCAGCGTGCATACCGCCCGTTCCGCGGCAAAGAATTCCAGCACGGAATCCAGCGCGTCGAAGGGGTTTTCGGCGTAGTCCATATAAATGCTGCCCATAAGGTTTGCCACCCCCAGACGCAGACCGCGTTTTTCGAGGATCGCGGTTCCGCCGCCCGGCGCGCTGCGGTGGAAGTTCGCCGGCCGCAGCAGCCCCGCGTTGGGACGGTCGAGCGTTTCGAAGATCTCGTTCCGGCGCAGGGAATGGTTGCCGCCGGTAACAAGATCGGCGCCCGAGGTCAGCAGGTGCGAAAGCGACGCCGGCGTGATCCCGTTGCCGACGGCGGAGTTCTCGCCGTTGACGACACAGAAGTCGATTTCCTGCATCTTTTTGAAGCCGGGCAGCACTTGCCGCAGAAATTCACAGCCGGGGACGGAAACCACGTCCCCCACGAAAAGCACTCTCAAACCATCATCACTTCCCCACGCTTACTTGTTCACGCTTCTTATACTTTTAATAATCGGCCCCCATCCAGCAGCATGGGAGCCGAATACTTTTTTACTTCGCGTAGTCGAATACGCGGCTTTCTCTGATGATATGCACCTTGATCTGGCCGGGATATTCGAGTTCCTCTTCGATCTTTTTGGCAATGCTGCGCGCCAGGATCACCATTTTGTCGTCGGAGACCGACTCGGGCTTCACCATGATGCGGACCTCGCGGCCTGCCTGAATGGCGAAGGACCGTTCCACACCCGGGAAAGAGGTGGAGATCTCTTCCAGCTGCTCCAGACGCTTGATGTAGTTCTGCAGGTTTTCACGCCGCGCGCCGGGACGCGCCGCCGAAATGGCGTCCGCCGCCTGTACCAGAACAGCTACGACGGTTTTTGCTTCCACGTCGCCGTGATGCGCTTCGATGGCGTGTACGACATCTTCTTTTTCTTTGTATTTTTTGGCGTATTCCACACCGAGCGCGATATGCGTGCCTTCCAGCTCGTGGTCAAGCGCCTTGCCGATATCGTGCAGCAGACCCGCGCGTTTCGCGATCTTGACGTCCGCGCCCAGCTCCGACGCCATCAGCCCCGCGAGATACGAAACCTCCAGCGAATGGTTCAGCACGTTCTGGCCGTAGCTGGTGCGGTATTTCAGCCGCCCGAGGAGCTTCACAAGCTCGCCGTTGATGCCGTTGACGCCCGCCTCGATCACAGCGCGTTCGCCCGCCTGCTTGATGGAAACATCCACCTCTTTTTTCGCCTTTTCATACATCTCTTCGATGCGGGCGGGATGGATGCGGCCGTCGGCGATCAGCTTTTCGATGGTGAGCCGCGCAACCTCGCGGCGGACCGGATCGAAACTGGATACCGTGATGGTTTCGGGCGTATCGTCGATGATCAGGTCCACGCCGGTCACGCTCTCGAGCGTGCGGATGTTCCGACCCTCTCTGCCGATGATGCGGCCTTTCATTTCGTCGTTGGGCAGATCAACCACCGAGACGGTGGATTCCGCCACACTGTCGGCCGCGCAGCGCTGGATCGCGTTCACCACGATCTCTTTCGCGATGCGGTCGGCGTCTTCCTTGGTGCGCTGCTCAAACTCCATGATCTTGAGAGCCTTTTCGTGATCCAGCTCCCCTTCGAGGTTCTGCAGCAGATAGTTCTTCGCCTGGTCTCTCGTCAGCCCGGAGATCTTCTCCAGCATATCGAACTGACTTTTTTTCAGCGCCTCAACCTCTTCCAGCTTCGTGTCGATGGTTTTGGTCTTTTTGGCAAGGTTTTCTTCTTTCTTTTCCAGCGACTCGGTGCGCTTATCCAGATTTTCTTCTTTCTGGATCAGGCGGCGTTCCTGCCGCTGCACCTCGTTGCGCCGTTCCTTGATCTCTTTTTCATGCTCCACCCGCTCTTTGTGGATCTCATCCTTGGCTTCGAGGATCGCTTCGCGCTTTTTGGTCTCGGCCGCGGTCAGAGCGTTGCTCACGATACGCTTTGCTTCTTCGTTTGCGTCGCCGATGGCTTTCTCTGCCACTTTTTTACGGTACCGGATACCGAACACGAAACCGAGAACCGCAAAAATGACCGCCGCAAGCACGATCAGAATAATTGCCGTTACAAGTTTCATAGTCTTCCTTCGTTACACCTCCTGTATCTTTTTGTCCTATGGAAATGTGCCGTTTTCGGCACAAGAAATAAGTAATAATGACGTTATTTTATTAAATATCACGATCTATTTAAAAGCATTTTTTCCGCCGGGCCTCGCGAAACCGGGCGAATTCCGGCGAATAAAAATACAACAACGCATTATCTCTATTATTTTATAAGATAATCCGCAAAAAGTCAAGCAGAATCACTTTACAATTTGCGGATTTTCGGTATTTTTATAAAAATTTTTTTCGTCCGTATCGCAGCCGCCGTCTTTCCCGAGAGATCGTCTGATCATCGAAAAAAGTCCGGCGGTATCGGCGCTGCCGTCGGGCTCCGCCGTGTTTGCACCCGGGTCGAACAGGCAACCCGCGATGCCGGCGTTTTCTCCAGCTTTCACGTCGATCGCGCGGTCGCCGATCATCAGGCATTCCGCGGGCTCCAGCGCGTATTCCCGCAGCATCCACCTGAGCGCGTCCGGCGCGGGCTTTAACGGAAATCCGTTCTCGCGCGTCACAAAACCGGAAAACAGGTTCATAAGACCGTCTCTTTGGAGATATTCCAGCGCCACCTTGTCCCGGTGGGTATACAGGAAGTTTTTCCCTCCGTGGGCGGCGATATAGCGGAGCATTTCGGGGATCTGCGAAAACGGCGCGCCGTGGGGCCGGAACGAAAGGTCGTTTTCGATCCCGTAGAACTGCTCGATAAAGGCGTCATCCACCTTATAAAACCGGAAGGCATCCCACAATGTGATCCGCATCTGCCTGTAGGCTTCGTCGGGGTCGATCTCCATTCCCCGCCGCCGCGCCGTTTCGCAGAACGCCGCCAGCGTGTGCGGATAGGTATCATACAGCGTCCCGTCAAA